>CAIZXK010000035.1 GCA_903936865.1 uncultured Bacteroidales bacterium
AATTAAAAATATTGGTAATTTACCAATTTTAAGTAGTCAGAATGCACTTACTGCTCATTATGGATTAAAAGTAAATGGTAGTATTATTAATGTTGTTAACCAGCAGGTAACTGTTGATTTAATGGATAGTGATTCTATTGATTTCTCATTTAATACTTTACTAACCTTACCGGCAAATGGAGCCGATTCGAATTATACATTGGTTGCGTGGATAAATTTGGTAAATGACCTGAATATCAATAATGATACAACATTTAAGTCTGTTTTATCGAAATATACTCCACCTTCTCCAACTGTCTCTAATGTTACAATACCTTTTGGTAATACTGCTACATTTAATATAGCAACAACAGATTCTATTTATTGGTTTGCTAATTTAACAGATACCATACCTCTTGCATCAGGAAATCAATTTACTACACCAGCTTTATATGATACAACAACTTATTATGTGGTGGCAGGACAAGTAAATACTGCTTCTAATCTGATATATGTTGGAGAAGTTGCTCCTTTATCAACTGCTGGTACTGGTGGTGGATTATCTACTTATGTAAACTTTACAGCTTTAACTAATTTTACTTTAAAAACTATTGATTTATTCCCTTATGGTACCGGTGCCGGCACTGTTACTATTGAGTTACGAACATCAACGGGAACTCCGATAATGTCTAAATTGGTAAACGTTACCGGTACTAATTCACCATTAAGTCCTGCACAAACTGTTACTTTAGATTTTCCAGTTCCTGGAGGAGCCAGTTACCGTTTAGGTGTTAATTCGTGGACTGGTGGTGTAACCAACTTATACAGAGATTTAACAGGAACTTATCCTTATGTAGCCCCTGGAATAATGACAATTGATGGTACTTCACTTTCTCCATATTTTTATTTCTTTTATAATTGGGGCGTTTATGCAGGTTTTGGAAGTAGTTCTTCAGCAGGCGGATGTACCAGTGCAAAAGTTCCTGCTACTGCAATTGTTACTAATATACCAGCATTGGATATTGCTGTAACTTCTGTTACTGAACCAAGCGGTTCTATTACTTCTGGTGTTGTAACTCCAGTTAAAGTAGCTCTGACTAATTATGGGACTACTACAGTAACTTCAGCCACAATAAACTGGAGCGTTAATGGAATTTTACAAACCGCTGTTCCTTTTACAGGTCTTAATTTAACGAATGGTCAAACATCAAGTCCTTTATCTTTGGGTGATTATACTTTTGCAGGTGGTCCAAGTGTTATCAAGGCATGGTCATCATTGCCAAATAATCAAACAGATATGTATCCTGTTAATGATAGTATTTCTGCTAATGTTATGGGTTGCCTCACCGGAACATTTACTGTGGGTACTGGAGGAACTTTTGCAAACTTTAATGCTGCGATGAATGCAATTAGTATGGTAGGAATATGTGGTAATGTAATCTTCGATGTATTACCCGGAACTTATAACGAAAATCTAACCATTAATCAGATTCCAAATATGGGTCCAAATGCTACGATTACTTTCCGTTCACAAAACAATACCAATACTTCTGTAATACTCACAAGTGCTAGTGGTTCGGCTGTTGTTAATCTTAACGGAACTGATTACATGCGTTTTGAAAAGATTTCAATTATTGGTACAGGAACAATTCCAGCTGCAGTTCAAGTGGCAGGTGGTGCTTCCAATAATATTTTTAATGGTAATATCATTGAAATTCCAGCTGCTACATCATCTACTTATCGTGTTATTAATAGTAGCAGTGCAGCTTTAGATAATTATAACCAATTTATAAACAACAGGATTTCGGGAGGTTATTATGCTATTTACTGGTATGGTAGTTCTTCCATGAGAAAAGTTGGTAGTGTTTTTAATGGCAATACGATTAATAATTTTTATTACTACGGACTTTATTTGTATTACAGTGATAGTGCATTAGTAACTAAAAATTCATTTGCAAATGCAGCTAACTCAGGTGCTGTTTATGGATTGTATTCATATTATACCAATAACAGTATATTTACAAAAAATAAAGTAAACATTAGTGGTTCTTCCACTGCTTATTGTATGTATTTGAATTATAACAACAGTACTACAGGAAATAGTCTGGTAGCTAATAATTTTGTTTCTCAATCGAATGGCACTGCAGGTGTTTATGGATTGTATAATTATTATTCCAATAATATGAATTATTATCATAATTCTGTTAGTGTAACAGCTGGTTCAACGAGTGCTTATGCTTTCTATTCATCTTCAGGATCTGCTAACAGTCTGTTTAATAATATCTTTTCAAATACCGGTGGTGGTTATGCATTCTATGTGGCAACACCAGCAGGAATTGATACCAGTAATTATAATGATTTTTATGCAACAGGCACAAATTTAGCTTATTGGACATCTGCTCATACAACATTAGCATCCTTAAAAACTGCAAGTGGAAAAGATCAGAATTCATATTCCGTAAATCCTAACTTCTTTGCAACCAACAATCTTCATATTGTTAATTTTGATCTGGATGGTAAAGCAAAACCATTATCAGCTGTAACCGATGATATTGATGATGATGTTAGGAATATAACTACACCTGATATTGGTGCTGATGAGTTTGTTTTGCCTGATAATGATGCCGGTATTGTTAACTTGCTAGAACCTGTTAATCCAACCACTATAGGTTTGCAAAATGTAAAGGTAAGAGTGAAAAACTTTGGTCAATTAGCCTTATCAACCGTAAATATTCACTGGAGTGTAAACGGCGTATTACAGACACCTTATCCTTGGTTGTGCAATATCGCTTATGGAGGTAACGACACTATAAGCATTGGTATGTATAATTTTACAGCTGGTGCCAATAATATGAAATTTTGGTCAGAGATGCCTAATGGAGTTCCAGATCAGTTATCTATTAATGATACTTTAAATATATCTATTATTACCTGTGCAGGTCCTTTATCAGGAAACTACACCATTGGCGGTACAAATCCTGATTTCCAAACCATAAATAATGCCATACAGTCATTGACTTATTGTGGTGTAAATGGTCCTGTTACCTTTAATATTCAAGCAGGAAATTACAATGAACAGATATCGATACCTGCTATTAATGGTGCTTCTGATACAAATACAATTACATTTAAATCGCAAAACAACGACAGTTCAAGTGTTATTATAAACTTTAATCCTATATCAGCTACCAATAATTATGTTGTAAGATTAAATGGTGCAGATTATATTAAATTCAAATACTTAACCATTAGCAATCCAAATGCAACCTTGGGTAGGGTAGTTGAATTAACAAATTCTGCTAGTAATAATGAATTTTCAAATAATGTAATTCAAGCTGCATTATCCACAACTTCTACAACTGCCGGAATATATTCCTATAATACGATTGATAATAAAAATCTGTTTGCCAATAATCTGATAACGGGTGGATATTATGGCATTTATCTTTATGGAGTCAGCACCAGTTCCAAAGAATTGGGGAACACGATTATCAATAATATAATCAAGGATTTCTATTATTACGGTTTATATCTATATTATCAGGACAGCGTAACTGCAATAGGTAATACCATCAGAAATGCTGCAACTTCAGCTACTGTTTATGGATTATATTCTTATTATGCTGATAATAATAATTATCAAAAGAATAAGATTATTCTTACTAATTCAGGAACAACTTATGCTCTCTATCTTAGTAATAATGCAGGGGGAAGTAGTTTGATAGCAAACAATTTTATCAGTCAATCTGTAAGTCTTGGAACAGTTTATGGCTTTTATAGTACTACTTCGAGCAATCTTAAAATTTATCATAATTCGATTTCTACTTATGGAAGTACTAGTTATTACAGCATGTATTTTACAGGTGGGGCAAATAATATATTGCGAAATAATAGTGTCGTAAATAATGGAGGAGGTTATGCAATTTATGCAGCTTCCACCACTTCAATAGCTTCCAGTGATTATAACAACTTCTTTACAACAGGTACTAAATTAGGTTACTGGGGTGCTGCCTGTGCTAATCTGGCAGCATGGAAAACAGCAAGTAGTAAGGATACAAATTCAGTTTCTGAAAATCCTGATTATATATCTGCATTTGATTTGCATGTTTATACTCCTGCACTTAATAATATAGGAACTCCATTGGCCGAAGTTACTGATGATATAGATGGTCAACCAAGAAATGCAACTACTCCTGATATTGGAGCTGATGAATACAGTCCGTTACCGATAGATTTAGGTGTAACTTCCATTTATCAGCCATCAATTACTTATTCTCAGGTTGGAAGTAATATTGATGTAAAAGTTATTGTCAAAAACTTTGGTGCTGACAGCATCGGCAATTTCCAGATTTTATATCGTGCAGGTAATGCGACTCCTGTTAATCATACCTATACCGGATATTTGCTTTCAAATAAAGTGGATACCATTACTTTTGCAACTCAATTGTCAGTTGTTTCAGGTCCTATTCCTATCAAGGCTTATACAATGGTTTCAGGTGATGGGAATCTGGCGAATGATACGGCTAAGTTAAATTATTTTGGAGTACCTGTAAAAGGAATTCCATATAGCGAAAACTTTGACGGATCAACTGAAGAATGGTTCAAAACCGGTGGTGCTATGGAATGGGAAAAAGGTGTACCTAATGCAAGTGTTATAAATTCTGCTCATAGTTCACCAAATGTCTGGGCTACGGTATTGGGCGGAAACTACATTAATAATGCTTATGATTATTTATATACACCAATATTCAATAATTCGGTATTTAAAGCTGATACCCTGAAATTCTGGTTCTGGATGGATGCAGAAAATAATTCGGATGGTGGAAGAATCGAATATACAAATAATGGAGGTGTTGACTGGAACATGCTTGGCAATCTGGCTACTCTTGATACAAATTCAGTAAACTGGTACAATGCAACTTCTGTTGCTATGTGGACAGGTGTTGGTGGTGGCTGGCAACAGGCAAAATATGCTGTTTCAAAAATTCCAAATTTAGGTAATTATGTGCAGTTCAGATTTGTATTTTCATCCAATTCAACTAATAACAGTTATAATGGTTGGGCTATTGATGATTTTGAAATGACATTGCTGCCTATTTCAAAAGATGCCGGTGTAATTGATATCACCAATCCATCAGCCTCTTTACTGGGCGATGTTGTTAATCCAACGATTATAGTTCAAAACTTTGGTTTGACCACTCTAACATCTATTCCGGTTAAATATTCAATTAATAATCAGCCACCTGTATTGGATACGATTACAACCAGTCTGGCTCCCGGGGCAACAGTAACACATACTTTCAACCAATCTTTTACAGTAACTACTCAACCTAATTATACCATAAAAGCTTATACAAACGTTGCAGGTGATTTTTATTTTGGTAGCGATACTACAGTAAAAATAATTAACGTTTCACCAGCTTTGAAGGATGTTGGGGTTTTAAGTATTGTAAGTCCTTCTGATATAGTATTTTCAGGAAATCTGATTACTGTTAAGGTAATTCTTAAGAATTTCGGAACAAATCCGATTACTTCCATTCCTGTTTCATACCAAAGAGGAACTCAACCCGCTGTAACTGACACATGGACAGGCCCTGCCTTGAATTACGGTGATACAGTTTCATTCTCATTTGCAACAACATTTACTGTTCCGTTGGGAAGTTCTTTTGCATTCAGTGCTTTCACTACCTTAGCAGGTGATGCTTATGCACCGAATAACAAAATAACCAAATCCATCACCATTTCATCAATGCCTGCAAATGCAGGAAGTATTACTTCCGCATCTCCAAATGGTGGTGCAATTATTTGTTTCCCGATTGGTAGCACTTCACCTATTATTGCTACATATTCTGTTGCTACAATTTCAAATGCAACTAATTATGTATGGAATTATACGGGTGCAAATGCCGTTTATAATGATACTACTACAACAAATTCGGTAGCAATCACTTTCAATCCTTCTTCAACAGACGGTTCTCTTACTGTATATGGGTACAATACTTTAGGCAATGGTGGAACTTCTCCTGCTTTTGCAATAGATGTGATTTTAAATTGTACCGTTGGAGTTGATGAAGAATTAGCTGATAATTTCTGGATGAAACAGAATATGCCAAATCCTGCCAACGGAAATACAATTATCGAATACAATATTCCATTGCATGGCGATATTGCGTTTGAAGTTGTAAATATGGTCGGACAAAGGGTTCTGTACTTTAATGAAACAAAAGAATCAGGAAAACATAGCATTAACTTAAATGCAACTGAATTGCCTGATGGAATTTATTATTATTCATTGTCTTATAATGGCAAACGTCTGGTTAAGAAAATGGTAATAAATAATTAGTATTAGTTTTATATTTAGGAAGAGGCTGCTTCGAAAACGGAGCAGCCTTTTTTTGTGTATAAAATGTTTATGAATAATATCATAATATAATATTTAGTAGTTTGATTCATTATTGTTACCGGATATTCTCTTACCAGATGCATTTTACTTCATAAAAATGTACTTATCTATTACTTGTTTTGTTATTATTTACAGTATATTTAAATCTATTTTTGGTTTGCCTTTTATTTTTTCCGGAAACTTCTTTTCAAATTTATCTAATTCTTTTTCGTTGATTGTAAAGGCTTTTGCTTCATAAAATTTACCATTTATTTTCTCTATTCCAATTTCCTGAAGTTCCAACACCATAAATGGCTCAAAATTCAAACCTTCTTTGGTAGTGATGCCAAATTCCTGTGCATTTCTAAATCCAAAGCGATGATAATAATCTGGATTTCCGAATAATATCATTCCTGTATATCCCAATTTTCCAGCTACTGATATCGAAAAATCTAATAGCTTTGTTCCGATTCCTTTGTTCTGAAATTCGGGTAATATAGCTATAGGTCCAACACATAATACTTCATGTTCCTTGTTTTCTGTATCAATAACGTGTGCTTTTGTTGATATAACGTGGCCAATTATTTCTCCTTCATAAATTGCAATCAGGTCGAGTTCTTCAACATAACTGTTACTTTCTCTTAATTGATGAAGAACCAGATGTTCATCACATCCTGATCTGTATAAATTCCAAAATGCTTCCCTTGTCAGGTTTTCTGTTTGATAATAATTGATTTTGTCTGTTTTTCTGATAATTATTTCCATAACTGAATCATTATTATATTTTTATATTTATGAAATGTATTGTTTTTTTTTAATACTGATTTTTGTGAAAAAAACTGATAAAATCGAAATTTTAATTTAAAACCAAGAACAATAATAGAAATTTTAATCTGCATTTAATCAGAAGTGTAACTGTCATTAGCGTACTAAATCTTAACACAATAAATTCTGATTTTTCACCAGTAAATACTTAGTCCTTATTTTTCTTTATTTCCTTTTTGTAATTCTTTATAAATTTACCAAATTCCTTATCTTTTTTCCTTTTCTCTATAACTGTCGATTCAAAATGTGCTTTCTCTCTTTCCATTTTCTGGTAATTTTCATACGAGTTTCGGTTAATATTTCCATTCTCAATGGCTTCAATTACTTTACATCCAATCTCATTGGTATGCGTGCAATCCTTGAATTTACAATGTTGGGAAAGACTATGGATTTTATCGAATGTTGTTTCCAGTCCATAAGTTGAATCCGTAATTCCTACTTCTCTCATTCCCGGATTGTCAATAAGTATTCCGCCATTTTCCAGTACTATTAATTCTCTGTGGCTGGTAATATGGCGTCCTTTGTTATTACTCTTGCTTATGGCATCCGTTTTCATAATGCTGGTGCCCGAAAGATTATTGAGTAATGTAGATTTTCCAACACCCGAAGAACCAAGCATACAATAGGTTTTTCCCTTTTCTAAACTTTTTTTAAGTTCCTCGTATCCATAACGGGTTTCATTACTGAAAGCAAAAATTGCTGTATTTTTTATTCGCTGTTTTATGTTTTCAGTTATTTCAGCAATCTTCTGATCATCAATTAAATCAATTTTTGTAAGAACAATTACCGGACTTACTTTTGATGAATAACAAATAGTAAGGTATCTTTCCAGCCGGTTGATATTATAATCTCTGTCAACTGCCTGAACCAAAAATGCATAATCAATATTAGCAGCAATAGTCTGCATTTCGCCAAACTGACCTACTGCCTGCCTCGAAATAATGGAGAATCTTGGTAGTATCTTATGTATTATCGCATAATCGGATTCATAAATAGTAAGAGCAACCCAATCGCCAACTGCCGGAAAATCTGCTCTGCTCTTTGCCGAAAACCGCAAATTTCCTGTTATCTCTGCTTCCGATTCTCCTTTTTCGGTTCTAACGATATATCTTTCTTTGTGTTCTGCAATTACTCTTCCTATTTCAAAATCCTTGAAATCATTTTCAATACTTATGTTTTTGAGTTTATCGTTATACCCAAAATCTTCTAATTTCATCTGTTTAAAAATTATTATATGTTTGTATTTTGATTACAATACTTTATTATTCAGTTATAAGTTGCTGAAATTGCTACTTTTGACAAAGTTACAGTTATTATGATTAATATATAGATAATCAATTAATTAAATTTTAATTAGAAAAACTTTGTCAAAGTTTAACGTTCTATTTTCAATAATATGACTTACATTAAACTTAATTGGTTTTAAAAATCTGTTAGATTTTTCAGAATTAATCATCTATATGTGTGTCAATTATGTTTTTTGAATGCTTAATTTTATTGATTTTTGCAAAAATATTTAATAAACTTAATATTCAAAATTTTTTATTGCTTATTGTCTGTTTTTAATTGTTGAATAACTAATAAGTACATCTGAAATATTTCCAGTACATAATCCGGAGTAAATGGAGAAATCGTTTTTTACAATTGTATCCGTCTTATCTGTGTTCTTCTTGTTTTAATTCATGATTTCTTAAGTTAAAGTGCAGCTTATAATTTCATTTACTGACAGTTTATGTTAGGTTTGTCCCTGTCTGAAATATTCAATTATGAAACTTATTTTGTTGTTTCACTTCCTATTTTAGTTAAAACACTATCTATCGGTTCCCATAATTCAATCTTATTTCCTTCAGGATCTAATATATGCACAAATTTGCCATATTCATATTGTTGAATTTCATTTAATATGGTAACCCCATTTTCCCTGAGCTTTTTTAGTAAACCTTCCATATTCTGAACTCTGTAATTAATCATAAACTCTTTTTCGGAAGGATCGAAATAGGTTGTTTTTTCATTAAACGGACTCCATTGAAGATAATTAATCTCATCGGGACGATCTGCGTTTCTTGATTCAAACGTAGAACCATATTCATTTACAGAGAGTCCCAGGTTTTTTCCATACCATTCCCTTGTTTGAACAGGGTTTTTTGATCGGAAGAATATTCCTCCGATTCCGGTAACTTTTGGTGTTGTATCGTTCATTATTGTTTCTTTTTTACTTGATTTATCTGACATTTTGTTTGAATTTTTCTCGGTAATTACTGTTTTGCAACTTACTGTAATAAAAATCAATATCAGAATTTTTGTTTGTTGTTTCATTTATATAGTTGATAAATTATTCTTATTTCAGGCATTCATATAAGTATGAGTGCATATTCCTGATTTTCAAAAGCAAATTTAGTAATTTGTTTTTGAATATGTTCTATTCATCAGCATTTATTTTTTTTCTATAAAGTTCTTGCAGTTGAACATCTTCTTATAAACAAGCACTTGCTCTGACTTAAAAAGTTTTGGTCTCCAGCCTAAAACATTAAGTTGACCTGTAGTTCCTTCCTGTATTAGAATGCACTTTTCGATAATTCCTTTTTTAGTTCTGAATTTAACGCTTATTATACTCCATCCCGGATATATAGCAGATTTTAATTGATTTTTATCCCTACAGGCATCTTCTACGCAATCTTTTGTTTTCAACCAATTTGTAATGGAATCCAACGAAGCTGTAAAATTTACCTGATATCCGCTTCCTTCACCATTAAAATAAGTTTGTCCTGTTTTATTTTTACTGATTACTTTGGATACTATTCTTTCTATCTTGCAGAAATTTGAATTATCAACGGCTTTACAAAATTTATTTTCATTTTGACAAAATGATTGTTGTAAAACAACTGAAAAAACGAGTATTAGAATTATTTTAAGTGTTCTTTCCATTTTAATATGGCTGTTTCAAATTGTAAATCATTTTTATACCAATCCCTGAAATTTTTTTTTCTCCACAATATTTTCACCCGACAGTAAATCCAGATTCCAGAGTAAATTGGAAATGTAGTATCCATGAATTGTTGCATTTTCGCTACCGCTAATAAAAAGCGGGTTACTTTCCAATAGATATAGCAAAAATCCGATAGCAATTTTATCGAACTTTTTAAATTCACCATTTTTCATCTTTACAGAATTAAACAGTGGTCTTATGCTGAGTTTTTTATTTAATTGCAATACTGCAGTTAACCTCAAATCAGGATTCCAATGAGCTGTTAACGCAACTAGAGTATATCCATAATCCATTCCATTTATATAACTTAATGCATTTTCGTAATCAACAGCCCATTTGTAATTTTTAAAACTTAAGCGTTCCAGGTAATATTTTGCAGAATCATCAGCAATTATTTCTTTTTCCATTTCCAGCAAAATATCATCTGTTATTTTAGGAGGTTTGGGATATTCTTTCCAATAATCAGTTGAGTCTTCAGCTATATTAAAAATGTAATTTCTGAAAGCCGGAAAACTGATACTGTGTTGTTGCTGTTGACCATAGCATATACTACTTGTAAAAGTTAAAAACAATATGGCAAGGATTTTCATTTTTTTGTAATAAAATTCATTACAAAAATACTTCTTTATTATTTAAATTTCAACTTACTTCATTTTTTTTCATCTAATCTTTTATTCTGCTTTCTTACCTTTTCTAAAAAATAAAATAGTAATACATTTAATATTGCCAACCCAGAAATTCCTAAAAAAACACTTCACAATCAGCTACTTTTAACTTTAATTGTTGTTCGGTAAGTTTTAACTCCTTATTGCTAAGAGCTGCCTTTACAACGCTCTTATTATAGTTATTTACGTTTTCCGAATTTAAAAAATCTTCAGGTAACATCCACCTGGCTTCTTCTATTTCATTGGAATCATTTATGCTAATCTCTTTGGATAAAGCTTTTGCAGTACAAACAATGTAAAGATTTGACTCTCCGAATTGTCCGTTTCTAAAATGTCCAATATTTATAATTGATTCAAATTCAATGTTTATTCCTGTTTCTTCATAAACTTCTCTTTTTACTGCATTTATAATTGATTCATTTTTATCAATATGCCCACCCGGAAGTTTATATCCACTTGATATTCTATCCTTAATTACCAATAGCCTGCCTTCGTCAAAAACAATAGCTCCAACACCTGCAATGTAATTTTTAGTGGTTGGAACAATTGCGTCTGCAACCATTTTTTTAATGAGCATCAGGTTTCTCTCATCGCAATGATGAAATTCAAAATCAAGGGAAGTAAGTATTGGAATTAAATCAGATTTCTCAATTGGTATTTTAATCCAGAGTGTTTTTTTATTCTTCAGATTATCAATTAGTCGTACAACTTCCTTTTTAAATTCATCTTTCGTTTGTGGCAGTGATGAGTTGTCTATTATAACCCCATCATACCTGTTGTCAATTGTTACTATCATCGTTTTTTAAAGGTTTTTTATTTTTATTGTTTACCTTGTCAGCTAATTAAGGTAGGGGAGGATACTCAATTATAAAGTGTCTTAATTTTATTTACTATAACTTCTAATTCTGCAATATTTGTTTGAAAAACTGTCTCTATTTTTTCAGTTTTATTAGAAATAACAAGTCTCCCTATCGATTTTTCAGGTTCATCTTCATGAATAATATCAATTTTCAGATTTTCTATCTGTATTTCTTGCCTTCCATCTTTAAAAAATTTATAATCTGCTACATATAATATTTTTTTATCGTAAAGATACAAATATTCCTTACCAACTGTATTCCATAGTAGCAGACGCAATATATAAAATCCTCCACCCCATAAGAGAATAAAAAAAACAATATTTCCAATCTTAAAATCTTGCCCGTTTGCAATAATAATTATAGTTATGATTATTGGGCTAACTACACATATTAGTAAAATAACAGTAAGAATAATTAAAGCAAATAAAGGAATTGTCTTGCCTTTGATTATTAACTTTTCTTTTAGTTCACTTTCAATTGTTTCTTTACTGTTATGATTTGTCAAATAGGTCATAAATAGTTTATTTATATCATAAATCCCAAACAAGCCCTTGCATTATGCATTACATTGGGTTTTTTATCTTTTTAGGTTACAAATATAATCTTTTTTATTTGTATGAGATTAATATCAATAGAATTATGGGTAAAAATACCTTTTTTCCTGTCGAAAAAAAAACATAAAACTATTTATTTTAGCTTGGTTTATGTTCTATTGACAATCAAAAATAGAATACAGTTTAATTTATTTTTCATTCTCCCTGCATTGCTAATTAAGACATGGTATGTTACTCGATAATTGTCTGCACTTCTTTATCAATAAGTTTGTTGTTTATAAGGATTGTTTACTTTTTCGTTTTTTAATTATTCGTTTGATAACAAAAAAGGCAATAAGTAATAATATGATATAAGGCCAAATCGTAATTGTCCACAGAACAAACTCTACGACTGATTTCCATCCATTACTTAAAGATTTTTTTACTCTTTCCGAAAACTTGTCCTGTGGTTGTGGTTTATAAACAAATTCTTTTTCCTTGTATAAGTTTATATCTAAGGTACTAAACAAGACTTGGTCGTTTAAATATTTTAATCTGCCTTCTTTGCTTTCTATTTCTTCTTGAAGTATCCTGATGTTTTCTTCGATTGCTATAATGTCTTTAACAGTCAATGCTTTAGAAAGAAGTTCTTTATACCGTTTGAGATATTCACGTTTGTTTGTTAAACGTGATTCAATGTCGATGTATTCTTCAGTTACGTCTTTTGCTTGGATACTTTTGCTTAATATCTCGTCCTTGCCATTTTCGATGCTAATAATTAATTTTTCAAAGTTGTCTGAAGGTACGCGAATTTTTAGGAAATAAGAAATTGTCTGGTCATCATTTTGCAATTTTTCGCTTTCATAATAAGCGTTTAATTTCTTCAATAGGTTGTCAATACCTTTTTTACTTGCGTTGATGTCATTCGTTTTAATTGAAATATCACCATCTTTTATGATTTTCTTATTTTTAACTGTTGATTCATTGCTTAAGTTTTCAGTTTTCTCATTGTCTGATTGCAAATCTTCCTCGTATGTTGAATTTGTATTATCAGATTTTTGAATTGCTGGAATTTCTGCAAGTTCCGTACTAACTGCATTGTTTTGACTTGATATCTGATATTCTTCTTGTTTAGAACTACAAGAGTATAAAATTGTCAAGGTGGCAAAAATTAAAATCAAAATGTTTATTTTCATATTGTCAATAGTTATTTCGTATGTTTTTAAAATGTTGTTTTATATTATGTTTGCTGATTTTCACCAGCTTACTCTCAGTCTTAGTATTTAAATCCACTTCCTGACAAACTGCTATTTTTTTCTTTATTTATTTTTTCCCCTGCATAGCTAACTACTGACAAAGCAGTCCACTCGATTACAAGCTGTTTTTCTATTGTTTATTAATAACCTCTATTGCCTTTTCCAGCAATTCGTCTCTACTTTCTATTAATCCTTTAATTGTCGGTTTAAGATCAATGTCAGGTACAATCCCAATTCTTTGAGTTTCCTTGCCGTCAGGATAATAAACACCAATTCCACTAATCATTGTACTTATTCCACCTGGCAAGAAGAACTGCGACACATTACCGTCTGCACCTGCTGTTGTCGAACCAATTACAGTTGAGTTTGGATTAACACGATATGCCATTGTATGAAATTCTGCAGAACTCTGTGAAATTTCATTTATTAGAATAACGACTTTCCCTTTATAATATCTTTTGTTTTTCTTTCCTGCGTTTAATGATTTGGTAAAAGTGAAAAGGCCCGGACTTTCAATACTACCGTTTGTGAATTTAACAAATGGGGTAGTTTTAGGCATTAAATAATTACTCAAATCATAGATAGGAAAATCAGAAGGGTAATTTCTGATGTCGATAATCAACCCTTTTGTATTTTCTATTTCTTTCCAGATTTCAGTAAGGTATTCTCTTTTAAGAGTACCATTGCTTATATAGGCTATGTCTTTGTTTATCAGTTTGAAGCAAGTGTCTCTAACCTGATATTTGCTGTATATATTAATTTCTTTTGTAGAAAACGTTTTTAATGTTTTGCTTTCTCTTTTGTCAACCCTAATAAATTCAATATTTATTATCGTGTCATTTGTTCTTAAAAGATTTGAGGCAATATCTCTTAATTTAGTCGGGTAATTAGAAGCTGGAGAAAATTTTATTCTTTCTTTTACTATTTCTTCAACGGTTCTGTTATTAATAGCTGAAATTACATCTCCAATTTCCAGGCCTGTTTCCTTTCCCGATTTTTCATCATAATAAGCTGTAACTACTGCTTTGTTTTCAATAAATTTTAGTTCAACAGAAGCATAACGAAGCCCGAAATGATTATTTAAAACCTGATTTCCGCCCCAGATATTTGCATGGGTGTCGTTAATTCGTCCAATAATTTCTAATACAGCAAGTGTGTATTCTGTTTCATTTTTTGCATTAATAAATTTAGGAATAAATTCTTCTAATACATTTTTCCAATCTTCTTCGATGAGGTTTTTATATGGAAATAAATATTGAATAATGTTCCAATATCTGTATAAAGACAAAAGTCGAAACCCTGCATCAGGATATTTCATTGACGAATAAGAATTTTCGTTTTTAAAGTCAGGATTACCAACATTCGGTTGCAATCCTATATAATAATGCTCCTTTTGCCTGGTTGCATTTTTAACTTTTAAGAGTAAGGTTGTGAGTTCATCTGAAAAATTGGAATTTTTAATCCAAACTAAATCAGGTTCAATTTTTACTTCTGATGATTTAATAACCTTTTCTTTGCCTTGTGAAAATTCACCAAAACCATCTATCCATTTCATCAAGATACGATCACGATTTTTGCTGTCGTTTGAATTCAGAACTTTTGGAAGAATTCTGAAAAGTTCATAATCCCAATTGTATTCTCCTTTGGCAATAGTTGGGTGATAATACTTTATAAAGCCCCAGATTAAACCAAGGTATTTTAAATTTTCAATTTGAGCTTTGTCAGCCGAAACACTTGTAATTCCCGAACCTTTGTCGAATTCTTTATCTTTTTCAGCAGGATATAATTTCCTTTCAAATGGTTTTATGTCCTTAATGTCTTTCCCATCAATAGATACGTTTAAATTATCTAACCACATTTTACCTTTTCCTACCAATAATCCCCCAATAACAATTTGTTTTGTTTTTTCAGGGTTCATCGCAAGGCTTATTTCATATTTTGTCCAGTCGGTTGTGCCTTTTATCCCCTTTTTATTCATATTGTCAAAGGCAATTGAAGGGTCAATTCTCATCCAAAGACCTGCATATCCGTCAGTTACGTTTTCGGTTTTAATATAACCTGATAGTGTTATTTTCTTGCCTGCATAATTGCCTGGAATTGTAAATGCCCAAGCTTTGAAGTCTGGATTTCCTTCTTTATACTCAATAGTAGCAGAATATTTCCCGCTTTTTATGTTAGTTGAGTCAAGAGCAAGAATGTAATTTGGACTCCCGAAATTATTCCAACCAGCAGGGCTGCCCTTTTCTGCATTTTCAAAGTCGAAATTAAATTTTGAAATTGTCTCTTTGTTTTGGCAATAGGTCGTAATCGAAATAAATAAGATTAATAATGTTAAGATTGATTTTTTCATTGCTATTTGTCTTTTAATACTAAAGTGATTTAAGGAATTAGTTAAATCTTTTAATGTATAATGCCAATCAGAAATATGTTATCTTTTCAAGAACGATGCGAATTGGACTATTATTATTTCATTTCGGTATTATATTTTATCAGCCACGAATTACACGAATTTTATAAATAAATAACGTTAAAATCTTGGAAAACACTATTTAAAATCCATGTTATTTTTACGATAAAAAAAACAAAAAATGTTTATCCTCAATCAATTGCATTTATATTATTGCAACGAAAAAATCAAAGGATAAGTAATTTCCACATCTACCGGTTTATCGTTGCTAAGTGCTGGTAACCAATCGCCGGTGATAAGCTTCAATGCCCTGATTGCTTCCTCATCCATACCGTAACCAATAGGATTATCAACATGATAATTGCTGGTTTTTCCATATTTGTCAATGGTAAACGCAACATATACTTTTCCTGATTTTCCATTTTCTCTTGCATTCGTTGGATATCGACAATTTATGGCAATTTCTGATAATATATAATCTTCACCACCCAAAAATATTGGGTTTCTGTTTAATAGTGAATCTGTTTTGTTATCGCTGTTGATTATTCTGTATTTTTTGTCCTTAACCTTGTCGTTGGGTTTATAAAAAACTACTTCTTTAGTTGTGTAGTTGTATTTAAGGGTTAATTGATCCTCAAAGTTATAACATTCCCAAATGCTATCTTTAACCCCTTGCTTGTAATAGCCTTTTATTAAAAGTTTATTGTTGTAACTGAATTTTTTATACATCCCATGTTTGGTTGCTATGTCCGATTTCAGAACAAAATAGCTTTCATTGCTTTCCTTATTTTTTATCTTTTTTGTTTCCTGACCAATAATCATTATCGGAATGAATAAAAAAAGTAATAGTATTGATTTAATCATTGTATTTGTCTTTTTGTGAAAACTATAAAAATATAAGTATTTTTATAGTTTTGTTTCATTACAAAAATAATTATATTTTCTGAAATAAACATTTTTAATTATTTCTTTATCTTTCAGCAGCATAAATCATTTTACTTTATATTCATTTTCTTTTTGCGAAAATCTACTGATATAAAGTTGTTGATTTCAGAAACACTGAGTAATTTTTTACTAAATTGCATTATAAATTCAATTAATATTAAAACCAAATTACAAATTTGAATTAGAAGCAATTGAATTTCAGTAACTTAATTGCCAATTAACACAAAGATAAATCTTTTAACCAAATTGAATTTAAATTTTGTAAATTTGTTAGAATAGTTTTATAGTAAAAATGAAAATTCAATATTTAATACAAAACAATACATGTACAGATTTATCGATAATCCTGAATTAAGAAAAGAAAAGCGTTTAATTTGGGCATCTACCCGTTCAGTACTTGAAAATATTGGCTTTTTGCGAAACAAAAACGGTAAAAAAAGCAAAAGCCATTGGAGTTTATTTGTTCGCTTACTTAAGATATTTGTTTGGATACTTAAGCTTACCGGACACTATCAGAAAGGATATGGAAATGCAAAAACAATAAATATTACAAATATAGAATTGCAATATCCAACGTTGCCTCAAGCATTTGATGGCTTTAAAATATTACATCTTTCCGATTTACATATAGATAGCATACCTGGTTTTGCATCTATACTTATTGAAAAAATAAGTAAACTTAGTTTTGATATTTGTTTTTTAACTGGTGATTACCGAAAAGATAATTCGGGCAGTATTGCCAGCATTCTTAAGCCATTCCGAATATTATCAAAATACATACAGTCACCCTATGGAACATTTGCCGTTTTGGGAAATCACGACACATTTTTAATGGCTCAGTACGAAAAACAATCAGGGCTTGAATTACTTATTAATGAATCGGTTGAAATTAGTAAGGATAATGATAAAATATTGGTTACCGGCACCGACGATCCATTTAGTTTTTATACAGAACAAGCACTTCTTAGCCTCGAAACCAGATGCTATGATTTTAAGATTGCATTGGTTCATACATCCGAATTAGCAAAAATAGCATCGGCAAATAATTATAATTTGTATTTATGCGGACATACCCACGGTGGACAAATTTGTTTAAAGAATGGAATCGCATTAATCAGTCATCAGTTTGAAGGCAAGCAATTTAATAAAGGCAAATGGAAAATTGGCAATATGAAAGGTTATACATCAAGAGGAGTAGGAGTAAGCGGAATTCCCGTCAGGTTTAATTGCCCTGCTGAAATTGCATTGATTACTTTAAAAAAATCTACATAAAGTAAATGGTTATTTAATATCAAATTACAAGCAACAATATTTTTGTAGCATAAAGAAATAATCAAGGAATTTATGGCGAAATAGCGATAACATTATTTTATATCATTAAAGAAAAAGAACAATAAAAAACACAATTATTTTAACCCATTTTATTCCAATTAAATAGGGAAAAAGAGGTAATGAATAGGTTAATTCTGCTACGAAGTAAGGATTGACCTCAAAGCATTTACGCCACAAAACAAGCGTTTAAAAATAGCGAGGGCAATTTGCGGTAAGCAATCCACGAATAACGACAATGAAATGATAATTTAATGCATAAAAGTGCATCTGGTTATGGCTTGGATTGCGGGCATTTTTAAATGTGCAGTTTTGCAGTAAATGCTTTGCAGTCTTGACTTTTTGGTGCTTTTTCGTCAAGGAAAAAGGACAAGAAAAAAGAAATTTCACAAAACTTCCATAATCCGGAATTCATTTTGAAACGCTGATAACACGGATACATTCCGTAAACGCAGATTAAAACGGATTTTTTCAATATTTTTATCAAGAATAAAGTTTTCAATATAAATATATTAGTTTCTTTACTATATTTGTCAACTAATATCAAAACAATGGTTCGTTAAACATAGACAAAGTTTTATCTTGCAAGAAATGAAATCAATTGATTATTAATTTATTATGATAATAAAATTAGCTTTGTCAAAATTTGCAATATCTGCGACATATAAAAGCTCAACGAAGTATTGTTATTTGAGAGGCATTATTAATTAATTCAATAAAACAGTAATTACTATAAATAATTGATTAGAAAATGATTTTAAAATACAAAAGCGAAATAATAGTTGCGATATTTATTATATTATCTGCAATTTCTTTTTATTATCTTTATGGCATTTTACTTCCTTTTATTATAGGATTGATAATGGCATTTAAGTGCCAGCCGGTTATTAAATTTATTCAGAAATTTGTAAGGAATAAAATTTTGGCTACAATATTATTTCTTGTGAGTTTAGCAAGTATTTTTATACTGCTTTTTTTTGTTCTTGCTATTTATATTAACAATGACTTCAAGCGGTTACAAAATAGTTTTCAGGTAATTACTTTAGAGAATAAAGATAAGTTAGACGATGCCGGTCAAAACATAATACATTATGTGGGAAAATTTTACAATCTAGATGAGTTAGAAACAAAACTAAAAGTAAAGACAGATTCACTAAAGACAAGTTTCACAACATCAGGTGAATCTGGAATTGATACTAAAGTTATTGAAGATACATTTAATAAAGTAGCTTCTTTTTTTTCGAAAGATTCAAAACATGAAATACATAAAAAAAATAAATTTAGTTTTTTCTCCATTTTTTCTATGTCGATTGCTTATTTTATTCTGATTTTGTTTTATATAGAATATTTTGATGCAATACGTAAAAGATACTTGCGAGGCAATGTGGAAACAAAATTTCAATTAATTATCAATGATTTTAATCAAAGTTTTGTAAAGTATTTTTCTTTACGGACAAAAATTGTATTACTTCTGTCAATTATTTATCTTTCAGCGTTTATTATATTAAATTTACCAGGTTTAATACTATTTACAATTCTAATCGTTTTACTATCTTACATTCCATACTTTCAATATATTATGCTAATCCCGATTTCTATTTCCTGTTTGGTCCTTTCAACTGAAGGAACTCATGGTTTTTTGTTTTATTTCGGGATAGTTGCCGGAATATTTGTTTTTGCAAGTTTAGTAGAAGAAATGGTGTTAAATCCTGTGATTATGGAAAAAAATGTTGGAATGAATCCAGTTATAATGGTTTTAGCAATTAGTGTATGGAGTTATATTTTAGGTATTCCAGGCCTTATTATAGGAATTCCACTTACAAGTTTAATTATTATTTATGTAAAACGATATTTTATGGAATCATATACAAAATTGATTGAATAAATGTTTCAATAAAATATAATAAAAATAATATAGGTATAAAAAATATACAAATAAGCTTACCTAGCTTATTCCAATAAAATTGGAAAAATGAGATGATAATTAATTCTTATAATGCGACGAAGCAAGGATTGACCTCAAAGCATTTACGCCACAAAACAAGCGTTTAAAAAT
>CAIZXK010000036.1 GCA_903936865.1 uncultured Bacteroidales bacterium
ATAAAATTTATACAATTCGTCTTATTCCTGAATAAATAATATGATTTGCGAATTTAAGTTCGTTATTTTAAATTTCATTTATACCTTATTATATATATACCACTTAAAATCTGCAATAATTTACATTAATATTTTAATATTTATGTTTTGCAGGATTTTAACTTCAGTTGATTTTTTTATTTAATAATAAATATAACATTAGAACGCGGATTACGCAGCTACGTTCCGTAAACGCAGATTCAACGGATTTTTCAAAATGAGTTGATTTCCACTATATAAAAATCCGCTTTTATCTGCTTTTCCCAAAGGGATCAGCGTTATCCGCGTTCCAGAAAAACAAATCATAAGATTTACTATTGTTTTTAAAATATATGCTGAAATTTGCACGAATTTTTTATTTAATTAATTATAAACTATATCATTAGAACGCAGATTACGCGGATACGTACCGTAAACGCGGATTAAACGGATTTTTGAAAAAGAATTGATTTCCATCTGTTAAAAAATCCGTTATTATCTGCGTCTCCCAGAGGGATCAGCGTTATCCGTGTTCCAGAAATAGTATTTATAAAGATTAATGCTTTATTCCAATACTCCGCTATACTATTATAAGTAGCAGCTAAAGCAAACTTTGACAAAGTTCCTGTTGTTTATATCTTATATAAAAATGTAATTAGCAAATTTAATTTCATCAATTATGAATTAAAATACTAAAACGCAGATTACGCAGATACGTTCCGTAAACGCAGATTCAACAGATTTTTTCAAAATAAGTTGATTTCCATTATATAAAAATCCGCTTTTATCTGCTTTTCCCAAAGGGATCAGCGTCATTCGCGTTCCAAAAATATATCAGAAGAGTTAAATACAATTTTAAAATATATCCTGAAATCAGCATAGATTTTTTAGTGTTTGAGAATATAATTAGATGTATTTATTTAAAAAATAGCAATTTATTAAATAAAAAGATAATTGTAACGTTCACAATAACAGTATTTAGTATTTAATTTTAGTATTTAATTCAAGTTAGAATACCTATTTAATTTTGTTTTTTTATATGAATTAATTTAGTACATGACAAAATTTTTAACACGCTGAATATCAGTTAAATATGTGTTAAATGTTTGGATAAATGACTGATATTCATTTGTTTAGCAAATTATTTACCAGATGATTTGTCAAAAATGAACACCAGTCAAGAAAGCAAAAGTACAACCTTAGTTTCAATTTTACAACAACAATTTTTAGATGTTAATAAAGCCCGAATTAGATTTATTAGCCTGTTTGTCATTGCTTTATGCAAAGTTAAAACTGTTAATTATGACCGATTAGCTTCAGGCTTCGATACCAAAGTGGATAAATTAAGCTCATATCGCAGAATTCAACGCTTTATGTCTGACTTTGATTTGCCCATGAAACTTATTTCCCAATTAATATTTAGCTTATTACCTAAGAAAAAGGATTTGATTCTTGTTCTCGACAGAACTAACTGGAAGTTTGGTGAAAAAAATATCAATATTTTAATGTTAGGTGTTAGTTATAAGAATGTTGCTATTCCATTAATCTTTATTATGCTCAATAAGAGAGGTAATTCAGATACAAAAGAACGTATCTACTTGTTAAACAAATATATTGAATGGTTCGGGATTGACACCATAGATTGTTTGTTAGCTGACAGAGAGTTTATTGGTGCTGAGTGGCTTAAATTCTTAACCGATAACAACATTCGATACCATATTCGTAGTCGTAACAATTTTAAAGTTCTTTGTCATAAGAAAAACGAAGAAATACCTGTTTTTTGGCTTTTTAATCATTTAATGGTAAATGAGTTCTATCATTATCCAAGAATTGTTCAACTACATGGACAACTTTGCTATTTATCAGGAAAGAAAACGATTGACAGAAATGGTAAAATTGAATTCTTAATCATTATTTCATTTAACAAACCAGAAGAGTCAACCCAATACTATAAAGAAAGATGGCAGATTGAAACGCTTTTCAAATCGCTCAAAAGCAGTGGTTTTAATATTGAAGACACTCATGTAACTGACCTTGAAAGATTAGAACGTTTATTCTCTTTAGTTTTGATTGCCTTTATTTGGTGTTACAATATAGGAGACTTTGCTGACAAACATTTTAAAAATATTATAACAAAATCCCATAATAGAAGAGCAGTAAGTGTTTTCAAACATGGGCTTGATTTGCTTTCTAAATATCTATTAACAAATTATAACAATCTAAATATTAAATTTCTACAATTTTTGTCATGTACTTAGATGAATTAATTGTTAAAATTCATATATTTGCTGAACATTGTTACCACTCTCAATGTTTGAAGCACGTAAATCTGATTTATTATTTTTAATGCTGGATGTTTTTTTAACTTGAATTTTGGAAAAAATCAGTTTTAAATTATTATCAGTTTACTATTGCAAATCAATTGAGTTTTATAGTTATAATGCAGTTGCTTATAAAATATTTTATGAAGACTTTTTGAAGTAAAAGAAATAAAATCAGAAGTTTATATAAAGATAGAGCTAATTAGAATTAATTTAATGTAAAATTTAACAATTTTTTTTGTTTTTAAGATAAAATATGAATTATATTTGCAAGTTGAAATTGTTATAATCATGTGAAAAAGCAGTTGTATCAACAATTATTTTTTGATAGGGTTTTAACATAAATAACTAAGTAACTAACTAATTTTATTAATAAATATTTTTCAATTTATGACAAAATAATAGATGCAAAGTGTTGAATTAAAATAATTTAAATAAATACATTTTAGCAAATATAAATATAACGTCAAACTAATTATTTAAAAATTAAACAACAATCTTATGAGACATTTAAACAAATCTTCACCGTAGAATATTAACAAAAATAGCTTAATATCATTGCGTTATTGTAACTTTTTTCTTAGAAATCAGTTATAATGACTGCAAATTTTTTTAATTTACAATTTTCAATATTATTCATTAATACTTTTATATATGAAAATTTTTTACAGATCAAATTGTTTTAGAGGAATGCTAAAGCCATTGGCTACGCTTTTACTCTTTTTTGCTTTAATTATTGGTGCAAATGCACAGGTAATTACTGTAAACAAAATTGAAGCACCTCAAGTTGTTACCGCTATCGGTGCACTTGATCCAGGTGTTATTATTGGATCTACCGTTATTGTAACGGACGAGTTGGGTAGTTCCTGCCCTAACATAAACTACGAGTGGCAATCTGCTACTGATGAATTCTTTACTGAAAATCTGAAAACCAATCTGGCTAAAACCAAAGATTATGATCCTGGTGTGGTTAGTGCTACAACTTACTTCCGTCGTGTAGTTCTTGTTGAATGTTTATCAGGTGGTGGTACTAAAAGCGCTACAGGTGGAATTAAAATAACTATAAACTAAAAAATAATAAGACTATGAAAAGTTTATATACAAATTTAAGTACAAAGAATATGGCAAAAGCTATCTTTTTCCTTTTCTTCACATTTGCATTTTTAAATGCTAATGCAGCTGTAGCACCTACATTTACAGCTAATAATCCTACTGTTCATGCTCCTACGTTTGGATGCGGATCTGTTACACCTAACATTACAGGTGCGACAATGTCAATAACAAATGATCCAGCAGAAGTTACTAACTGTACTAATATTACATATAAGTGGCAAGTTTCAGATTTTGGTACCTTTGGAACCTGGACTGATCTTAACTCATACAGTACGGCTAACTTTGACTATGATTTTACTACTACTTATACAAATTCCGGAAGTACTACAATATACAAATATATTCGTAGAGTAGCTTTTGCTTCCTGTACATCACCTGTTTACAGTGAAACTGAAAGCTGGAGTACACCTATAAAATACACTATTTATCCTTTGTTTTCCGCATCTATAAATTCACAAACTAATGTGAGTTGTTATGGCGGATCCAATGGTTCTTTAACAGCTGCTTATAGTGGTGGAACTGCTTATTATACCTATTCATGGAATACATCTCCTGTTAAAACCACTGCAACAGCTTCTGGTTTAACTGTAGGTTCTTATACTGTAACAATTACTGATGGTATTGGTTGTACAGCAACAGCTTCTGCAACTATTACTCAACCTACACAAATAACAGCAACTATTGATAGTTATAGTACTAACAATTGTGTTTCCAATAATGGATACATTTCTATAACTGCTGCCGGTGGAACCGGTACGTTGGGATATTCCTGGACAAAAGATGCTGTAGCTTATGCAACAACTGAGGATTTAACAGGCTTAGGAGCCGGTACTTATGTTGTAACTGTAACAGATGCAATAGGATGTACTGCAACTAACTCTCAGGTTTTAACCCCTGCTCCTGCGATTAATATTACGTTAGATACTTATACTAATGTATCATGTTATAATGGTACTGATGGTACAATTAATCTTACAATTTCAGGTGGAACTACTCCTTTTTCTAACGTATGGACAAAAAATGGCAATCCATTTGCACCTACTACAGAAGATTTATCAGGTCTTACAGTTGGAACTTATCTTTTAACAGTAACAGATGACAAAGGTTGTACTGCAACTTTGTCACAAGCTATAACCGAACCAGACATTTTACAGACATCAATTTTCTCAAAGACTGATTTGTCATGTTTTGAAAATAATTCAGGACAGATTCAGGTAACTATGGCAGGTGGAACTTCACCATATACTTATGCATGGACAAAAGATGCAGTAGCTTATGCAACAACAGAAGATATCACCGGATTGGCCGCAGCAACTTATGCTTTAACAGTAACTGATAATAAAGGATGTACTGTAACCGCATCAGCCGTTGTAAATCAACCAGCTTTACTTACCGCTGTTGTAACTTCATTTAATAACCTTACATGTTTTGGAGCCGGAAACGGTGATATTGATGTAACTGTTGGTGGTGGAACAACTCCTTATGC
>CAIZXK010000037.1 GCA_903936865.1 uncultured Bacteroidales bacterium
AAAATTTATCCGAATCCTTCAAGCAATGTGTTGAATATATTGCTTCCCAACGAAAAATGGGTAAAGGGAATCCGAATTGTGTCGTTGAGCGGCGATAATTATGTGAACATAATAAACAGTAACATATTATCGCGAAAAATAGATATTTCTCATTTGAAAGATGGAATGTATTTTATCGAAATTCAGTTTGAAAACCAAACCTACAAAAGCAAATTTATAAAAACTAATTCTGAAAATTAATTGGCAATAGTTGCTTCCATACTTTTTCGTTTATTTAGATATTCTAAAATCCGTAAGGATTTTTATTAGTGTTTTATTATTAGCTATTTACAATACCGTATTATTATTTTAATTATTTTAAAAAATTAGTGTAATTAGTGCAATTAGTGGCGAAAATAATAAAGAGAGCGGGTTTAAGGTATATCTATAAATCTATGGTTTATAGTTTATTTCGTATAAGGTGTTCCAAGCTAAACCGTTATTATCGTGTTCTTGCCAAAATAGGATTAATTCGTCAACTTTTTTAAAACTAGCTTTTTCTGGACCAAATTGGTTATCAGTTAAAAAATAGATTTTGTTTTCAGGAGAACTTTTTATTGAAGACTGCATAATTCTCCTTATTTCATCCTTATATTTATACTCAAATTGGAAAAAAAATTCCTGATTAGCCCAACTGTTTTTATTATTAGATTTCAATCCTTTTCTTTTTTTGTCTAAGTCAGGTTGTTCGAAATTCCAGTTAATAATTTCTCCTGCAAAATAGAAATTATCTTTATCTTTTTTTAAGTCAGGATTACCGATATGAATTATAATTCCGTTTTGTGTCAAAAGAAAATCATAGAATAGATTTCTATGGCTTATTAGTTTGTTTTCCAAAATAATTGCTACTTCATATTCATCTTGATTTACTTCAAGTTCAGTTGCGTTTACAGATATTATTTCTATGGTTGGCATTTTTCCTATGCATTGATTATAACCCCAAAATATATACTTAATCTTTTGATTTTCTGAAACATCAAAAGCATTGCAAAAATACTCTTTTTTTTTCTTGCTGTACGGTGTTTTTTTAGTAAATTTGAATCCTTTAATTTTATAAAAAATACCAAAAACCAAAGGGGAAGTCGAAGGAGTTCCTCAGAGGTAGGATGCCGGAGTTCGGAACTTCCATATCGGAGTTCCGAAGTAGAATACCGGAGTTAAAAGCTCCAATGAGGAAGTTCTGAATTAGAACACCGGAGTAAATAGCTCCGGCAACGAAGTTCGCAACTGCAAAACCGGAGTTAAAAACAGCAAGCTTGCACTTTAAAGCCAGGACATCGGAGTTCAAAACCACAACAAGCCACTTCCGAAGGAGGAAACCGAAGTTAAAAGACAGAATTATACAATAAGGAATAAAAACAGGAATATAAAAAACATAAAATGAGAAGCAGTTTAATACATATTTTAAAGAAAAGAGGAATGCTATTATTCTTGCTTCTGGTTAATTTATTTGGGTATAGTCAAACTACTACTTTTAACAATACCTATACACCATTTACAAATGGTGTCAATTCCCCTTTTGTTTTGACATCAATAGCAACTTTTGGAAATTCTTATTTAGCAGCAGGAGTTGGTTTTGATACAATAAATAATAACCATCAGAGTTTGTTTTTTTACAAAATAGATTCAGCGGGCAATATTAGTAAAATAAGGAGTTTTACACGAAATGGATGGAATTTTTATGAAAATTATTATTCCTTAATTAAATTAAAAAACGGAAGTTATTGCTATATAGGTGAAATGGATACTGCTATTCAAAACCTTATTCATTTAATGATAAGGTTTGATCCCAATATGGATACGCTATGGACTAAAATTATCCCTAATGATACGGTTTACTGGGAAGCATTAAGAAATATGCAGGAAACATCAGATAAAGGCTTTATATTTACTGGTATAAAGGAAAATAGTCCCTGCAATTTATGGGTAATGCTGGTTAAAACTGATAGCATGGGTAATATGCAATGGAAAAAAACAATACCTATGCCAAATTATAGCGGTGGTGCCCAAATAATCGAAACTCCAGATAAGGGATTTTTAATAAATGGTTATAGCAGTTCGGATGCATATAAAGATGGAAGTCCTTTTTTAATTAAAACCGATAGTGCCGGAAATGTAATTTGGATAAAAAACATAGGAAGCAATGAGTATGATGGAGGTGGTTCAATGGCAATTACCCATGAGGGTAATTATTTATATGCTTATGGTTATTCTACCTATACTTATCCTTTTAATGAATTTTGGAAGGCTCGATTAAATGTAATAAAATTCGCACCCAATGGTAATATAATCTGGAGTAGATTTTATGATAGCATACGTATGGTTCTTAATGTAGGAAAAATACAGATTTTACCCAATAACGATTTTATCGTAATGGGGCTAAATTCAGAAAGAGATAGTTTTTCTTTTTTCTCTTCATTTATGTTTAAATTTAATGCTAATGGCGATAGTTTATGGCGTAAAATTTATTATCAAAAAGATGGATATGTTGATCAAAACACATTGATAGATAATGTGCTAAATGCAGATGGAGGCATAACTGCCTGTGGCTGGGTAAGCAGTGATACACAAGTGCCATACCAGCAGATATGGATAGTAAAAACGGATAGCAACGGTTATGCCCCCGGTCCTCAAAATGTGAGTATAATAGATTTGCCATATTTGCAAGTGGTGTATGGAGGGATGAGGGTTTATCCCAATCCTGCCACTACCCATGCTACCATAACTTACCCAACAGCAGAAAAAGCCATCATATTGCAACTATACAATATGCTAGGGCAAATGGTATATGAGGAAAAACTAAGCAAAGGCAGCAGCCAAACATGCATAGATACCAGAGCCTATAAAAAAGGATTATATAAAGTGGTGGTGGGTGAGAGTAGTGGAAGTTTACTGCTAACTGAGTAATTGCAACGCGATTGAAAAACTCTTTACAAACAATAAAATTAATCAAACAGTAAGCTAACCATCCATCAAAAAAGAATTAAAAAAAGCAGAATCCAATAGCTTGCTAACTATTGGATTCTGTTTTTAATAGTTAAGGTCAGAATTTCAATATTGATATAAATCAACGAACATTATTATATTACAAACGTTTCTTTTTTGTTATAAAATACAAATATGGGTTTTGTGATACGATCCGGTAAGTTCTGTTAAAACACAGCTTATCTTTACGTTGTAATTAAAAATCATAAAATGATAAAAAAAATCACAATAGGTCTTTTCCTATTCATTTCCTTTGCTTTACACGCACAAACTGTTGATAATTTTGCTACAGCAAAAGAAAAAGCAGCAAAAGAGAATAAAAAAATATTGCTCTTTTTTTCGGGTTCCGATTGGTGTGCACCTTGTATTAAGTTTAAAATGAATTTTATTAATTCTACTCAATTTCAAACGTATAGTACCGGCAAATTGATAGTTTTCAATGCTGATTTTCCACGTTTAAAGAAAAATGCACTTTCGAAAGAACAAACCAAAGAAAACGAAGCTCTTGCAGAAGAATACAATAAAAAAGGGCAGTTTCCTTTAGTGTTATTACTTAGTTCGGATGGTAAAATACTGAAACAATGGAATGGATATCCATCAGAAACCATCGATGAATTTATCAAAGCACTTGAATAGTAATGTTGTATAAGCAGGTTTTAAAGTTAATGGGCAACCGGTTTGAGATTTCTGTTTTACATGAAAGCAAAGAGCAGGCTAATGAACTTATTTCAATTGCCATTTCAGAAATTCAGCGAATCGAAAATATACTTACCACATTCTCTGACGATAGTGTATGCAGTAAAATTAATTTTTATGCAGGAGTTCATGCAGTGGAAGTTTCGGATGAAGTTTTTAATTTAATTGATCGATGTCAGAAATTATCTGAACTTACCCAGGGAGCTTTTGATATTACGTATGGTGGCATCGACAAACGATTCTGGAATTTCGATGTTAACATGAAAGAATTGCCCGATAAAAACGAAGTCCAAAAAGCTGTTGCATTAATTAATTATAAAAATCTGATATTGAACAGGGAAAACAAAACCGTTTTTCTGAAGAACAAAGGAATGCGTATTGGGTTTGGAGGAATTGGTAAGGGATATGCAGCCGAAATGGCAAAGAATAGTTTAAAATTAAACGGTGTTGAAAATGGGATTGTAAATGCTGCCGGCGATTTATGCTGCTGGGGAAATCAGGAAAATGGAAATCCCTGGACTATTGGCATTGCAGATCCAAATCTTCAAAATCCTGTATTTTCATCTTTAAACATAACGAATACTTCAGTTGCTACTTCCGGAAACTACGAAAAATATTCAATTATCAATGGAAAAAGATATTCACATACGATAGATCCAAAAACAGGATTCCCGGTTTCGGGTATCAAAAGTGTAACCATTATTACAGAAAATGCAGAATTAGCTGATGCTTTAACCACACCCGTAATGGTAATGGGCAAAACGGTTGGTTTAAATCTGATAAATCAGATGAAATATATTGCTTGTATTATAATTGATGACAACAACAAAATCTATACTTCAAAAAACATAAATATTTTAAAATGAAATACCTGACAATACTATTATTTTTTATAACATTAACCTCATGCAGCAGTGTTAAAGAATACCAGAAATCAAAAATAAATGATTCCGAAATGGAATTATCGTCCAGGAAATCAGAAAAATATGAGAACAGCTTTTTAATGTACCGCGAAGCAGCTTCGGGTGCAAATGGAGGAAAAACAGGTGGTGGTTGTGGTTGTAATTAATCGGTAATAAGAAATAAAAATGAAAAAAGTTATATTAACAGCCTCTATGCTGGCTTTGCTTTTCATTAATTTAAAAGCACAAAACAAAAACAATACCGATAGTTCAACATATAAAAGCCGCAAATTAAAAGTTGAAGAAATAAATTTTGTATCTGGTTATTATCAGCAAGATGGAAACAACTCGGCAGTAACAGGAGGTATTGGTACCGAAAAACTTACGGATATTGCCAATTCCATTGATTTAAAATTATCGCGTATTGATAAAAAAAACAATATTCACAACCTTAGTTTCGAATTAGGTGTTGA
>CAIZXK010000038.1 GCA_903936865.1 uncultured Bacteroidales bacterium
TAGCTTCAATATTATCATCAATTAATTCATCTAATGCTATGGTACCTTCATTAAAATAGGGTGTAAATCCCATAACAGCATTTACAAAAATGGTTTTTGCTTTATGAAACACTTCAATAACATTAATTTCATTAAATGATTCTTTTGCAATATCTAAAATATAATTGAGTTGAGAGCCTGGTTTAATGTCATATATATTTCGAACCTGAAAACAACCTTCAATTTTTCCATCTAATGTATCAGATTCAATGACAAATGGTAACTCAATAATCTTACCTGGATACTGCTTTGAAAATTCAACAAATTCTTTTGCATGCTGCATGTCATCCTCTTCAATTCCTTTAACTGAGAAATTATATTTTGCCGATAAATAAGCATTATAAATAACTCCACCCAAAACCAAATAATCAGCTTTTTTTAGCAGAGCAAATAATGATTCAATTTTTGTGTCAAACTTTGAACCTGCCACAACAGCCAGAAAAGGGTTTTCCGGATTATATATCCTATCCAGATTTGCTATTTCCTTTTGCATTAAAAAGCCTGCATAGGAAGGCAAGTATTTACTAATTCCAACTGTTGATACATGTGCCTGCCATGATCCAAATGCATCATTTACAAATATATCAGCTAATCCTGCTAATTGATTTGCAAATCTTTCTGCCTCCTCGCCTTTTGCTTCTTCTCCTGAAAACCAACGGGTATTAGGAAGATAAATACAATCAATTAATCCTTCCTTAAGTTCTTTTATAAGGTGGTTTATCGATGTTTCTACCCCAATATATCCATTATTCCCATGAATATAAAATTCAGGTATTTTTATTGAAATATGTAATTTCTGTTGTAGATAGTCAACAATTGGTTGAATGGATGTTTTTTCTGAAATATTAATTTCATCTGTTTTTTTATTTTTTGGACGTCCTACATGTGTCATTAATATGATTTTACCTCCTTTTGAGATAATATGAAACAAGGTTCCAATAGTTGCATCAATTCGATAAGGATCGTGGATTATTCCACTTTTAACCACATTATGATCAACTCTTACTAATACAACTTTGTTCTTTAAGTCAGCATGTTGAATTAAAGGAATTTGAATATTTTCCATAAATAAAAATTTAAAAATCTATTTATTGAGTAAACAATTAGAAATTAATATTGATTAATTATCTTTCCCTTTAAAGTATTATATTCATTATCAGACAGAATATCAGCTTGTTTTAATCTACTCAGTTTTTCTAAAGTTTTAAGCATATTGGTTTCAGGGTCCTCAGAAACGGCTGTTGGCTTTATTTCAATTTGTTTTGTAAGTCTGTTCCAAAGAGTTTTTAATTCTTGTTCCTTTTCATTTATTTCTTCTTCAAAGAATGCAACTTTACCGGTAAGCTTTTCATTGTAAGCCTTTTCATCTTCAAGTTCGAGAGATAACTGATTGATATGCTCATTCATTTCTTTAAAACTATCTTCCATTTCTTTATTGCGTTTTGCAATTACATTTTCCATTATATCTTTGGTTTTGAGGGCATTTTCTAGATGTTCTATTCTTTTTATTAATTCATTTCTTATCAGTTCTGATTCATTATCTATAACAGGATTTTCAGTTTTCGTACTTTCTTTAACTATTTTTATTTCTTTTTCTAAATCAAATTTCTGATGTTCAAGAACTTTTAATGCTTCCTTAAGTAGTTTGTTTTCAGTAAAATATTGACTATTATTCTTATTTAAATTAATTTGATCAAATGTAAATTTTTCGATTTCTTTTTGTCTTGTTTTATTTGAATCTGTTAGATTCTCATTTTCAATAATTAAAGCATTAATTTTTTGTTCTAATGATTTTAATTTAATATTTAATTCCCTATGTAAAATTATTTTTTCTTCACTTACCCGAGAATAGTTATTGTTAGCTTCAGCTATATCTGCATTTAAGAATACAGAATTCTTTGATATTTTTGATATTTTTTCAGTAAGATAAATTGACAAACCTATTAATAAAGCTATAAAAACTAGTGAAATATAGAAATATGTTTGAGCTTTATCACGTTTGTTTCTTAAATTTTCCAAAGTTATACCAATCAATGGAGACATTTTTTCATTAGCATTAAAAGTTGAGTCAATACGGTGTGCATCTTCTGAAACCATACTGTCAATACTTCCCATTTTATTTATTATTGATACAAAATTTGGATCTGTAAAAATTTTTGGATCCATTTTCAATATAAAATTCTGATATAAGTTTTGTCTTTCTATAAGTAAAGAATCCATTTTACTTTGAGCAATAACAAATTGGATTTGAACTAATGAAAAGAATAATACTAAAAATATTGAAATTTTTCTCATGTTAAACCATTGTAATATTTCGTTTTTAAACGTTAAAACAATAAACAAGTTACAAAAAAAGCGTTCATTTTTTTTGAACGCTTTTAGATATTAAGTTAGATAAACAAATTATTCAATGATAGTATTCCAACCAAACTTATCCTCTTCTTCACCTTCCTGAATACCTCTTAATTTTTTATATAATTTTGTGGATACAGGACCAGCTTTCCCATCTTTACAATATAAATATTCAGTTTTATTATCACGATCAACAATTCTTTTGATTGGAGAAATAACAGCTGCGGTTCCACATGCACCAACTTCTTCAAAATCGGCAAGTTCATCAACGCTTACACTGCGTCTTTCAACTGTCATTCCCATTTCTTCTGCTAACGTTCGTAGACTCATGTTTGTTATTGAAGGAAGTATTGAATTTGAATCAGGTGTAATATAATTATTTCCTTTTATACCAAAGAAATTGGCTGGACCAGCTTCATCAATATACTTTTTTTCTTTTGCATCTAAAAACAAAACAGATGCAAATCCTTCTTCATGAGCTCTTTCTCCTGCTCTAAGACTTGCTGCATAATTACCTCCAACCTTGTAACAACCTGTACCCAAAGGAGCAGCTCTGTCGTAATCGCGAACAATTTGAATACTTACCGGATTGAACCCTTCTTTAAAATATGGACCAACAGGACCAACAAAAACCATAAATAAATATTCATTTGCCGGTTTAACTCCAACCTGAGCTCCGGAGCCAACTAATAATGGACGAATGTATAATGAAGCACCTTCACCAAAAGGAGGTATGTATTTTTCATTTAATTTAACAGCTTCTATAACAGCATCTCTAAATAGCTCAGTTGGTATATTAGCCATCATTATTCCATAAGCAGAATTTTGCATACGTTTTGCATTTTCCTCCAATCGGAATATACGTATCTTACCATCAACACCTCTAAATGCTTTTAATCCTTCAAAAGCTTCTTGTCCATAATGTAAACAAGTTGCAGCTATGTGCATATTTACATATTCTGATGAGGAAATTTCCAATTTTCCCCATTTGCCATTGCGATAGTAGCAACGAACATTATAATCTGTTTTGAAATAACCAAAAGGTAAATTTTTCCAATCTATGTTATTCATTTCTTTGTTTATTTGTGTGTTTGTAATTTTCTAATTTGATTTTTAAAGAGTGGTAAAATTAAAAATTAATTTTTAATTAGCACTGTTTTTTTAATCTTTTTTCTGGAATGTCAGGTTTTTTGCTTTAAACATATTGTATTTGAGTGTGTTAATTAACAATTGTTATTTCGTTAATAAAAACCTGACAAAATGTCAGGTTTTTATTTTTGGCATAAGGTTTGATAGAGAGTAGTGTAAATTTTTAAATTTAAATACATATATGCAAAAAGGTAAGATTAATGTACAAACGGAAAATATTTTTCCTATAATAAAGAAGTTTTTGTACTCAGATCATGAGATTTTTTTAAGAGAATTGATTTCTAATGCAGTAGATGCTAGTCAAAAATTAAAAACACTTTCCTCTTTAGGAAAGTTTAAAGGAGAACTTGGTGATTTAACTATTCAGGTTTCCTTTGATAAGAAAAAGAAAACCATTACAATAAGTGATAAAGGTATTGGAATGACTTCAGAAGAAGTTGAAAAGTATATCAATCAAATAGCTTTTTCTGGTGCTGAAGAATTTGTTGAAAAATATAAAGGTAAAACAGAAGCTGATGCCAATGCTTTAATTGGTCATTTTGGATTAGGTTTTTATTCTTCTTTTATGGTTTCCAAAGAAGTTGAAATACGAACAAAATCTTATTTAGATGATAGCAAAGCCGTAAAATGGGTTTGTGATGGAAGTCCGGAATATAGTTTGTCAGAAATTAAGAAAGAAGAAAGAGGAACTGATATTATTCTTCATATAGCTGACGATTCTGAAGAATTTCTAGAAGAACATAAATTGCTTGAATTATTAAAGAAATATTGTAAATTTTTACCAGTTTCTATTCAGTTTGGCATGGAAAAGAGTTGGGAAAAAGTTGAAGGAGAAAAAGATAAGGACGGAAATGACAAATCGGTTGAAGTTGAAAATCCACGAATAATTAATAATACAAAACCTTTATGGACAATAAAACCAACGGAATTAAATGATGAGGATTATTCAAAATTTTATCATGAATTATATCCCTATACTTTTGATGAACCATTGTTTAATATCCATTTAAATGTTGATTATCCATTCAATCTGACTGGTGTTCTGTATTTCCCTAAAGTAAAGAAAAATCTGGAAGTACAAAAGGATAAAATACAATTGTATTGTAATCAAGTATTTGTTACTGATTCTGTAGAAGGAATTGTTCCTGATTTTTTAACATTATTGCATGGTGTTTTAGATTCACCTGATATTCCGTTAAATGTATCAAGAAGTTATTTACAGAGTGATGCAAATGTTAAGAAAATTTCAAGTCATATTACCAAAAAAGTTGCTGACAAATTAGAAGAAATTTTCAAAAACAGACGTGAAGAATTTGAAGCTAAATGGGATGATATCAAAGTTTTTATAGAATATGGTATGATCTCTGAAGACAAATTTTATGAAAGAGCTGAAAAATTCTGTTTGCTGAAAAATACGGATGGAAAATATTTTACATTGGATGATTATAAAAACATTGTAAAGGATTTACAAACAGATAAAGATAAAAAATTGGTTTATCTTTATACAAATAACACGGAAGATCAACATAGTTACATTCAGCAAGCTAAAGAAAAGGGATATGATGTTTTAGTTATGGATGGCGTTTTAGATAGTCATTTTATTAATTTAATGGAAAGGAAGCTTGAAAATTCTTCATTTGTTAGAGTTGATGCTGAAACTGTAGATAAATTAATTAAAAAAGATGAAGAAATACCTTCAAAATTAAATGATGCTGAAAAAGAAAAATTGAAACCGATTTTTGAAAATAATATTGAAAAATCAAAATTTACTGTTGTTTTTGAAAGTATGAGTGAAACTGATCAGCCTGTAATGATTACACAATCTGAATTTATGCGTCGTATGAAAGATATGTCAGCTTTAGGTGGAGGTATGTCATATATGGGTAATATGCCTGAAATGTATAATCTGGTAGTAAATACAAATCATCCGTTAGTAAGTCAGGTTTTGAATGAAGAGAATGAAGAAAATCAAAATAAAACAGTTAAACAATTAACCGATTTAGCTTTATTATCTCAAAATTTGCTTAAAGGTGAAGCATTAACAGCATTTATAAAAAGAAGTATAGATATTATTAAGTAAATTTATAATTAATTGTACATTTGTACGTTATTACATAATATAAATAAATAAATAAATAAACAAACAAGAATGAAACTAAGTAAAGCATGGATAATAGGAATCGTAGTAATTGGAATTATATTAATTTCAATTGGTTCAGCGATTAGAATGTATAATAAGATGCCAACGTTGGAAGAAGGTGTTAGCAGTCAATGGGCTAAAGTTGAAAGTGCCTATCAACGCAGATCTGATTTAATTCCGAATTTAGTAAATACTGTAAAAGGAGTTGCTAACTTTGAACAGCAAACATTAACAGGAGTAGTTGAAGCAAGAGCAAAAGCAACATCAGTCAATATCGATCCTACAAAATTAAATGCAGAATCGATTAAACAGTTCCAGCAAGCACAAAGTGGCTTAAGTTCTGCACTTTCAAAATTAATGGTTGTAGTTGAAAAATATCCTGAATTAAAAGCAACTCAGAATTTTCTTGAGTTGCAATCTCAGCTGGAAGGTACTGAAAATAGGATAAATGTTGAAAGAAACAAATTCAACGAAACAGCTCAAAGCTATAATTCTTATATCAGACGTTTCCCAAATAATTTATTTGCCGGAATGTTTGGATTTGAGAAAAAAGCATATTTTGAGGCTGAAGCAGGTGCTGAAAAAGCTCCTGAAGTTAAATTTTAATCCAAAAAACAATAAAAATAAGGTATTAAGCATTCTATTTAATACCTTATTTTTTACTTTTTTAATAAAAAAATTATTATGGTAAAAAATGCATCAGACTTTTTCAGTCAAAATGAAAAGGAAGATATTAAACAAGCTATATTAAATGCTGAAACAGACACTTCGGGTGAAATAAGATTGCATGTCGAAAATAATTGCCCTGGGGATGTTTTAGATCGTTCAGCTTATATTTTCGAAAAGCTTGGAATGAAAGATACAGTTGAGCGTAATGGTGTGTTAATTTATTTGTCAATAAATCATCGCAAATTTGCGATAATTGGTGATTCTGGAATTAATTCAAAAGTCCCTGAGAATTTCTGGAATAATATTAAAGAGGAAATGCTGATTAATTTCAGAAATAATAATTTTGCTAAAGGTATTGTTTTTGCTATAACAAAGGCAGGGGAGCAATTAAAACAATATTTTCCTTATCAGAAAAATGATGTTAATGAACTATCGGATGAAATATCTTACGGAAAAAATTAGCATTTTAATAATTTCAAATAAAAACAAATTTTAAGAAATTTTAAATCATGTATTTAAAAATTAATAATATTTCTTCATTTATAGTTAGACATTGCATACTGGCATTGTTTATTCTTTTTGTAATTTCGGCAAAGTCTCAGGATTTACCTGAAAAGTCAAATCCTCCTAAATTAGTAAATGATTTTACAAATACACTTTCTGTTGATGAAGTTAATAACCTGGAAAACAAATTGGTGTCGTATTCTGATTCTACCTCTACTCAAATAGTTGTATTAATGGTTGATGATTTATTGGGTTATGATAAATCTGATTATGCTTTTAAAGTTGCTGAGAAATGGGGAATTGGGCAAAAAGGATCAAATAATGGAATTTTGATTTTGATAAAACCTACAGGAAGGCAAGGAGAAAGAGGTGCTTTTATAGCTGTTGGATATGGATTAGAACCTGTTATAACCGATGCATTATCAAGGAGAATTATTGAGAATGAAATGATTCCAAATTTTAAAGAAAACAAATTCTATGATGGGATAGATAAAGCTACAGATGTATTAATGAAACTTGCTATTGGAGAATTTCCAGCTGGTTATAAAAATAAAGGAAAGGCTGCAAAACCATTAGCTGCTATTATCCCATTTATTATAATAATTATAGTTTTTCTGCTAATGAGAATTGGTGGGAAAAAAAGTTTTACAGGGGGACAAAATACATCTTTCTGGACTACTCTACTTTTATTATCAACTATGAATAACAGCCATAATAGTGGTAGCTGGGGTGGTTTTTCATCCGGTGGAGGTAGTAGTGGAGGCTTTGGTGGTTTTGGCGGTGGAAGTTTTGGCGGTGGTGGAGCCGGTGGAAGTTGGTAAATATTTTAGTAAAAATGTATAAATTATAAA
>CAIZXK010000039.1 GCA_903936865.1 uncultured Bacteroidales bacterium
AAAAGCATTAGGGAAAGTTCCTAAAATAAAACAAGAAAAATCTAAATACAAATTTATTGAAATAATAATAATAATAAATTTCAATGTTATGAAAAATACATTTAAAATTCTAATTAATATAATATTAATCCTGATAGCTAATATGTCTATTGGTCAACAGGTTAATTATGAAGTAAAATATAATGATTCAACATGTTTATATGAAGCACATGCTCATGTAGTTGGAGGAAGTTTGGTGTTTCCTAATACAATACCTTTTCCTTCAAAATTTTCAGTTGTAGTACCCGCATCAATAAGTGATGCTCCTTTTACAGTTGTTCAAAGTGTAAACCCTGTTGGATTAAGTTGGTCAAATGGGAATAGTATTTATGCACCTACTGCATCACCAACTGAAGATTTTCATGCTTTTACTATTTCAGGAGGTGGAGATGCATACACAACATTTACACCTGGTACTGATATTTTGTTATTTACTTTTTCTGTACCTCATGTAGGTTGTAACGATGGAATACGTTGCTATATAAATGGATCTGATCCAACTTCTGCTGCAACAGGAATGTCAGGAATTGATTTTACTCAATCATTTAATACTTTACCTAATGTTGAAAGATATTTGGGAAATATTGGAGGTTCGATTTTACTTCCTCATCCAACTTCTTTAGCTTCTTATTCATTCCAATGTAATAATATCTCTGATCTTTTTTTGAGTTCAACTGCCAATACAGTTTTGGGATGCGGAATATTAAGTTATAGTTGGTCTGGTTCTGACGGTTTTACATCAAATCAGCTTAATCCTATAGTTAATCCTTATTCTGCTCCAGCAACATATACCTTTACAGTTACTGATGCAAATGGATGTACAAATTCTTCATCTGTAATATTAAATCAACCTGCAACCTTTTTATCTGCTTCAATATTATCACAAAACAATATAGATTGTTATGGAAATTCAACAGGTAGTGCAACAGTTATTGCTAGTGGAGGCGTTTCTCCTTATTCATATTCATGGAACACGAACCCTATTCAAACTCTTGAAACAGCAACTAATTTAATTGCCGGTAATTATGTAGTTACTGTAACAGATTTTTCAGGTTGCACATCAACTCAAACTTTAGTAATAACTCAACCAAATGCTTTACAAGTATCAATTGGAGCTTTCACTGAAGTATCTTGCTATAATGGAAATAATGGTTTTATTGATATTGATATAAATGGAGGTTCAATTCCATATACTTTTGTATGGACGAAGAATTTTAATCCTTATTCAACAATCGAAGATATTTCGGGTTTAATTGCTGCTAATTATTCAGTTAATGTTACTGATGATAATGGTTGTAATGCTATAATATCCAAACAAATAACAGAACCAGATATTTTACAATTCTCATTATTTTCTAAGAAAGATTTGTTATGTTATAATGATAGTTCTGGATTTATTCAAATAACAATACAAGGTGGCGTTTCAAACTATTCTTATGAATGGTCGAAAAATGGATCTTTTTATGCGAGTACGGAAGATATTTATGATTTATCTATAGGTAACTATAGTGTAGATGTAACAGATGCAAATGGATGTTCAATTAATGGATTTGTTACAATTAATCAACCTTTATTGGCACTTGTTACTAATGGAATTGTTTCAAATTCTACTTGTAGTTTAACCAGTGATGGTATGGTTAATTTGACAACAGTTGGAGGAACTACACCATATACTTATTTATGGTCAAATAGTTCAACAACAGAAGATATTACAAACTTGATTCAAGGTGTATATAGTGTTAGTATTACTGATATTAAAGGTTGTGTATATTCAGCAAATTTTAATGTTTCAGCTAATAATTGTATACCAATTGCTGTAAATGACATTAATTCCACAAATGAAAATACTCCTGTTAATGGAAATGTTTCAGCAAATGATACTCCAAGTGGTGATGGAGGAAATAGCTGGACATTAATTGGACTTAATGGTGGTGCATCAAACGGTACAGTAACTATGTTGGTTGATGGTTCATATACTTACATTCCAAATTCAAACTACAATGGAACAGATGTATTTAATTATCAGGTTTGTGATTTGGATAATGATTGTTCAACAGCAACTGTAACAATTACAGTGAATTCATTGGATGATATGCCAATTGCAGCAAATGACATCAATGCGACAAATGAAGATACTCCTGTTAATGGAAATGTTTCAGCAAATGATACTCCAAGTATTGATGGTGGAAATAACTGGACTTTAATTGGACTTAATGGTGGTGCATCAAATGGTACAGTAACTATGTTAGCTGATGGATCTTATACTTATACTCCAAATTCAAACTACAATGGAACAGATGTATTTACATATCAGGTTTGCGATTTGGATAATGATTGCTCAATAGCAACTGTAACAATTACAGTAAATCCAATGGATGATATGCCAATTGCAGCAAATGACATCAATGCGACAAATGAAGATACTCCTGTTAATGGAAATGTTTCAACAAATGATACTCCAAGTGGTGATGGTGGAAATAACTGGACTTTAATTGGACTTAATGG
>CAIZXK010000040.1 GCA_903936865.1 uncultured Bacteroidales bacterium
ATCTATAGGTAGAAGACTGATGGATCCGTTGGCCGAATTGGTTAAGATTGATCCAAAATCGATAGGTGTAGGTCAGTATCAGCACGATGTTAACCAGCCTGCACTGCAAAAAAGCCTGGAAGATGTAGTGGTAAGTTGTGTAAATAATGTGGGTGTTGAAGTTAATACCGCCAGCAAGCAATTATTGTCGTATGTATCAGGTGTTGGACCACTATTAGCCAAAAACATTGTTGAATACCGCGACAAAAATGGAATATTCACTTCACGTGATAAACTAAAGAAAGTTCCCCGTTTTGGCGATAAAGCTTATGAACAGGCGGCTGGATTTTTGCGAATCCGCGATGCAAAAAATCCGTTGGATAACAGTGCAGTTCATCCCGAAAGTTATGAAATCGTAGAAAAGATGGCAAAATCGCTCAATGCTGACATCAAACAATTAATTGAAGATAAGGAATTGCGTTACAGAATAAAACCAGAACAGTTTGTTAGTGGAAATTTTGGTTTGCCAACCATCACAGATATAATTAAAGAACTCGAAAAACCGGGAAGAGATCCCCGTACTAAATTCGATTACTTTGAATTCGACAGAAATGTAAACAAAGTGGACGACCTGATTCCCGGAATGACACTTCCGGGTATTGTAACCAACATTACTGCTTTCGGTGCTTTTGTTGATATAGGTGTTCATCAGGATGGCTTAATACATGTAAGTCAGATGGCCGATCGTTTTATCAGCGATCCGAATGAAATTGTAAAACTTAACCAGAAAGTAGATGTAAAAGTACTCGAAGTAGATAAAGTGAGAAAGAGAATACAATTGTCTTTGAGAAAATAAATATATTCTTTATACGTTAGTCTTTTTTGCAATCATATTACATTAGAATAATGAAATTTTTTATCAACTATTTTTTAATAACAATTTTTCTGATTTCAATATCATTTAATTTTGTTAATGCTCAAAAAATAAAGGGGGAATTAATTCTGGGAATGAATGCAACCCAAATAGATGGCGATGAAGTATATGGCTATCATAAATTTGGTTTGAATACTGGAGTTGGAGCAATACTTCCTTTCGGAAAACACTGGTCATTAAGCGTAGAAACTATTTTAAATCAAAAAGGTGCCTATCAAAACGAATCCATCGAACTCGATACATTACCAACACCCTATTACAACATCCGACTTAATTACCTTGAAGTTCCCGTAATGATTCATTATGAGGATAAACAAACAATTACTGGAGGTATAGGCTTTTCGTGGGGCAGAACAGTAGGAATAACAGAAATAGAACATGGCATAAAAGTGCCAACGACAACGTTAGCAAGTCCTTATAAACGAGATGATATTAATCTTTTGTTAGATATCAGGTTCAGAATATGGGAAAAACTTAAGTTTAACTTCAGATATGCTTATTCAATAATTCCCATTAGAACAAGAACATATACAAATTCAGCAGGAAATTCATGGGAAAGAACCCAATACAACAGCTTACTTACATTTCGCTTGATTTATGTTTTTAACGAAGCACCTGATTTAACTCCAAAAACAGTAAAGGAAAAGAAAAAATAATATTTAAATTATTTCGCAATGTATTTTAATATTGGCAGTTAGCAGGTATTCAACATTCAGTTTTTTAAGTTGGATCCACATCAATTATTATCCTCAGTTGATTGTATTTCTCATTTTTCTTAATTTTATCTATCGAAAATAATAACTGTTCCTTGGTTGATTTCAGATTGATTTCTCTTTCCAATTTCAACAATATATCCTTCAGATACATATTTTTAACTCTCGAAACCAATGGAAATTCAGGACCAAGAACTCTTTTATCGAATACAGATCTTAATAATAAACTTAATTCCAATGCAGCTTTATTTAAAATTTCCGGATCCTTATGTTTTAAAGTAAACTTAATTAATCTGAAAAAAGGTGGATATTTAAATTGTTTTCTATCAATTATTTGCCTGTTGAACATCGATAAATAATCGTTACGAACAACATTGGCAATAATTGCATGATCAGGTTTGTAAGTTTGAATAATCACTTTTCCTCTTTCCCCTTTTCGTCCAGCCCTACCACTTACCTGAGCCATTAATTGAAAACTTCGTTCAAATGCCCTGAAATCAGGAAAAGTAAGCATAGTATCTGCATTCAAAACGCCAACAATTCCCACATTATCAAAATCTAATCCTTTGGTAACCATCTGAGTACCGATTAGTATATCAATTTTTCTCTCTTCAAACTCAGAAATTATTCTGCGATAAGCATTTTTAGTTCTTGTTGAATCTAAATCCATGCGTTGGATTCTGGCATCAGGAAAAATTATTTGTAATTCATCTTCAACCTTTTCTGTTCCAAATCCTTTCATTACCATTCCCGAACTGTTGCAATCGGGGCATTTTTCAGGTATCCGTATTGAATAACCGCAATAATGGCAACGCATTTGGTTCATATACTTATGATAAACCAAGGATACATCACAGTTTTTACATTCAGGAACAAAATGGCAACTATCACATTCAATACGTAAAGAATAACCTCTACGGTTCTGAAATAAAATTATCTGCTGTTTTTTCGATAAAGCTTGGGTTATATTATTAATCAGCAATGAGGAAAAATGCGATTGCATGGTTTTTTGACGGGTTTCCATTTTTAAATCAGCAATCAGTATTTCGGGCATTTGAATTCCACCAAATCTTTCATTCACTTCAACTAACTCATATTTTCCTGTTAAAGCATTAAAATAACTTTCAACCGCTGGAGTTGCCGAACCTAAAATCACTTTAGCCTTATGCAAAGTTGACAAATAAATTGCTGCATCACGGGCATTATATCGGGGTGCAGGATCATATTGCTTAAAAGAACTGTCATGTTCTTCATCAACAATTATCAAACCCAGATTATCAAATGGAAGAAACATAGCCGATCGTGCACCTAAAATGATTTTATAGCTTTCTGTATTTTCATCATTTGAAATAAAAATTACTTTATTCCAAATCTCTACACGTTGGCTTTCATTATATTTTGAATGATAAACACCTACTTTTTTGCCAAAAAACCGTTGTAATCTATTAATAATTTGAGTGGTTAATCCTATTTCGGGCAACAGAAACAAAACTTGTTTGCCCTGTTGAATGGTTTCTTCAATAAGCTTAATGTAAATTTCTGTTTTTCCACTCGAAGTAACCCCATGCAACAAAACAATTTTATTGGAATCAAATCCATTTTTCACAGAATTATAGGCTATTTCCTGAGCATCACTTAATACAATATCATTAGCTGAATTTATTGCATCGGTATATTCGAGACGGCTTTCTGATTTCTCAACTATTTCAAAAACTTTCTTTTTAACCAATGACGATAATTGTGCCTCTGTAACTTCAGGATTTTTCAATAAATCCTTCTTTTTAATTTCATTGCTAAAGTCTGAAAAATAATTAGTTAATTGCAAAAAAAATTGCAATAACTGTAATTGTTTGAAAGCTTTTTTCTCCAGATTATCAAATAAGACCTTTATAGCTTCCTCTGTTTGATGGGATTCTGCCAATCTTACATAACTGATCATTTTGGGTTTATAGGTTTCAGATATTTCCTCCTCAGTAATAATTACACCTTTCTCAACCAATGTTTTTAACAAAGGAATTATCTTTTGCAAACCCGTAATATCAGATACTTCACTAACAGTAATGGATTCTTTGGCTACTAAAGCTTCAGCAACTAACATTTCATATTCATTCAAAATGGAGAAATCACCATCATAAGTTGGATTAATAAGAATACTGGTTTCGCTTGCCAGCTTAAAAGCCGGAGGC
>CAIZXK010000041.1 GCA_903936865.1 uncultured Bacteroidales bacterium
GTAATTACTATCTGGTAATTATTACCAAAGAAGGCAAAAGGCTGTACTGGAAGCTGGTAAAGGAATAAAAGTCTATCTTACATTTCCGGTAAATCGGAACAGGCTCTTCACAACGGGAAGGACTTTAAATAATGCTTTTCAACCTTACAGGTTTTTTATTGGCTTTTTTATAAATGCTAATTGTACCGGAATGAAGTGTCAATTTAGTACGGAATATACATTAAGATACTATGCAATCTGTAATCGAACTCCGGTTATTTCTATTGTGATATTCTGATGTGTTCTATTTGACTTTGTGCTTATAAAAACATAGAAGTTTTAAAGAAATTTGTAACAAAATTCACTTTACAAATATTAGATTTTTAAGGGTTGAAACAATAAAAAAATCAGAAACTTTTTCCTACCTTTGCATCACTAAAAAATCGTTTCAAACAAATGCTTTTTACTAATCCATACTTTCTTTTCGGTCTGTTTTCAATAGCAATACCTATTGTAATTCACCTTTTTAACTTCAGAAGGTTCAAAAAGGTGTATTTCTCAAATGTTAGTTTTCTGGAAGAGTTAAAAGTACAAACCCAGAAATATTCACGTTTGAAACATCTTTTGATTTTAGCTTTAAGGATACTTGCCCTTGCCAGTTTGGTTTTTGCTTTTGCTCAACCTTATTTGCCCTCTTCAGAAAATCAGAAAGCCATCAAAGGCAAAAATGCAGTAAGCCTGTTCATTGATAATTCATTTAGTATGCAGGCAGTTACCGATCAGGCTCTATTAGTCGATATTGCAAAAAACAAAGCCCGTGAAATTGTTTCTGCTTATTCAAATTCAGATGAATTTCAATTACTTACTCATGATTTCGAAGGCAAACATCAACGGCTTTACAATAAAGAAGAGTTTTTACAATTGCTGGATGAAACAGAGATTTCGCCCTCCGTTCGCAAATTGCCTGAAATAATCAAACGTCAGCAGGATGCTGTTTCCATGGCTCCCCAATCAAATAAAGTTAGCTATATAATAAGCGATTTCCAGAAAAGCATCAGTACCTTCAACCTGAATAAATCGGATACTTCACTCACAACCTATCTTATTCCTGTAACTCCACAAAAAGCCAATAATCTTTATATTGACAGTTGCTGGTACGAATCTCCTGTTCTCCAGCTTAATAAAAATGTTAAGCTGAATGTAAAGATTAAGAATTCGTCGGATATTCCGTATGAAAAAGTACCTTTAAAATTGATGGTTAATGGCAAACAAAGAGCCATAGCAAGTGTGGATGTTAAAGAAAATGATGAAGTTATCATTAGCCTTTCCTATAAGATTACCGAAAGTGGAATACAAAGCGGTTTTGTCGAAATTACTGATTATCCGATAGTTTATGATGATAAATTTTACTTTTCATATAAAGTTGCATCGTTTATTTCATTGCTAATTATCAATGAAAAAGAAGAAAATCAATATCTTAATAAGCTTTATAGCTTGGATTCGGTTTTTAAATTAACCAATACCACTGAGCGTAACATCGATATAGGAAGTTTTAAAAATATGGATTTGATTATCCTTAATGGATTGAAAACCATTTCTTCGGGACTGGCTCAGGAGTTAAAAAGATTTACTGATAATGGAGGAAGTTTAATTATTTTTCCTTCGGTTGCTATAGATATTGAAAGTTATAAACTCTTGTCCAACCTGCTTGCCATTGATGTTTATGAATCCCGGGACTCAACGGATACCAAGGTGGAACAGCTAAATCTCAAGAATCCTGTTTATGCAGATGTATTTGAAAAAATTCCGGAAAACATAGATCTTCCAACTGTATTTTCATTCTACACTTTTGGTGGTAATAAATTTACAAGAAAGGAATCTCTTCTCAAAATGTTAAATGCCAGGGATTTTCTAACGGCAACTGTTTCAGGGAAGGGTATGGTCTATCAATCGGCAGTTCCATTAGATGCAAGCTGGAGTAATTTCCCGCGACATGCCATCTTTGTACCAACTTTTTTTAATATAGCCCTGCAAAGTCAGCCACAGCATCATCTTTTTCATACCATTGGGAATGACGATGCTATCAGCCTGAAAAACATAATTTTAGAAAAGGAAGAAACACTTTTACTTAAAGGAGATCAGGCAGGTTTTGAAATTATACCCGAACACAGAAACAGGGATAATCAGTTGGAAGTGTTGTTTCACAACCAGATTAAGCAGGCAGGAAGTTATCATCTTTTCAGAAATAAGCAGGCAATTGCCGATGTTTCATTTAATTATGATAGAAATGAATCGGGACTTGATTTTTATTCAAACGATGAACTTACTAAACAAATAAAAGATAATCAATTAACTAATGTAAAGTTAGTTGAAACAAAAAACAAACACTTGGGAGAGTTGATAAAAGAAATTAATCAGGGTATTAAACTATGGAAATTATTTGTTTTTCTAACCCTGATTTTTCTATTGGGAGAAACGATTTTAATAAGATTTTGGAAGTAGAAAGCTATGGAAGAAAACAATGAAATAAATGAAAGTGGTTTTATTAATGACGATTCTGATAAAGAAATCCGCAAAACCAAGCATTTATCGGGCATGTATCAGGATTGGTTCCTGGATTACGCTTCTTATGTAATCCTCGAACGAGCAGTACCTGAAGTTGTTGATGGATTAAAGCCGGTTCAGCGCCGTATTCTGCATGCCATGAAGGAGTTGGATGATGGTCGCTACAACAAGGTAGCCAACATAATAGGACATACCATGAAGTATCATCCACATGGTGATGCTTCCATTGGAGATGCGTTGGTTCAGCTTGGGCAAAAGGATTTATTGATTGATTGTCAGGGAAACTGGGGAAATGTTCATACTGGCGACAGTGCCGCAGCTCCCCGTTATATTGAAGCCCGCTTATCAAAATTTGCACTGGATGTTGCCTTCAATCCAAAAACCACTCGTTGGAAACTGTCTTATGATGGCAGAAACAAAGAACCTATGACGTTGCCGGTTAAATTCCCTCTATTGCTTACGCAGGGTGTTGAAGGTATTGCAGTGGGTCTGGCTTCTAAAATTCTCCCCCATAATTTCAATGAACTTATCGATGCATCCATAAATATATTGGAAGGAAAGGATTTTGAACTTTATCCCGACTTTCTTACTGGTGGAATGGCCGATGTTACCAAATATAATGATGGACTCAGAGGTGGAAAAGTAAGGGTTAGGGCAAAAATTAATCAGCTGGATAAAAAAACATTGGTTATTTCAGAATTGCCGTTTGGTGTAACAACCACTTCTTTAATTGAATCCATCATTGTTGCCAATGATAAAGGCAAAATTAAAATAAGAAAAATTGATGATAATACTGCACGGGATGTTGAGATTCTGATACATCTTTCAGCTGGAATTTCACCGGATACAACTATTGATGCACTCTATGCATTTACAAATTGTGAAGTTTCCATTTCTCCAAACTGCTGTATTATTGATGACGGAAAACCGAAGTTTATTGGAGTAAGAGAGATATTAAAGATTTCTACATCAAATACTGTTGCATTACTCAGGCTTGAACTGGAAATTGAAAAGAGCGAACTTCAGGAACAATGGCATTTCGTATCACTCGAACGCATCTTTATTGAAAAAGAAGTGTATAATGATATGAAAAAATGCAATACGGATGCTGAGATAAATGAAGCCATTGATCTGGGGCTGAAACCATTTACACAAAACCTGATCAGGGCAGTTACACTGGAAGATATTCTGCGTTTGCGTAAAATTCCGATTGACCGTATTTCAAAATACAATTCAAACAAAGCTGATGATGTTTTAAAAGCGATAGAAGATGATATTAAGCAAGTTGAACATGATCTGGCTCACCTCATTGATTATGCGATTGCTTATTTCCAGCGAATTCAAAAGAAATTTGGAAAAGGAAGGGATCGGAAAACTGAACTTCGTAATTTTGAAGTAATTGAAGCCTCAATGGTTGCAGTTGCCAATGAAAGACTTTATGTAAATAGGACCGAAGGATTTGCCGGAACAGCTCTTAAGAAAGATGATTATGTTGGAGATTGTTCTGATATTGATGATATTATCGTTTTCAGAAATGATGGTACTTTTATAGTAACCAAAGTTGCTGATAAAGTGTTTGTTGGACAGAATATTCAGCATATTGCTGTTTTCCGTCGCAACGATGAACGCACCATTTACAACATGATTTATCAGGATGGAAATAATGGAAGTGCTTATGTTAAGAGATTTGCTGTTGTTGGCATTACACGCGATAAAGAATATGATTTAACAAAAGGTTCGAAAGGAACCAAAGTTTTATATTTTACTGCAAATCCCAATGGCGAAGCTGAAGTGGTTAAAATTATTTTAAAACCAAAGCCAAAATTAAAAAAGACATCATTTGATTTTGATTTCAGCGAGTTGACAATAAAAGGCAGAGGTTCGATGGGTAATACGCTTACCAAGCATTTAGTAAAAAAAGTTGCTTTAAAAGATGAAGGTGTTTCCACTTTGGGAGCCCGAAATATTTGGTACGATGAAACGGTAATGCGATTAAACACCGAAAGCAGAGGAATATATCTTGGAGCTTTTAAAGCAGATGATAAGATACTTACAGTGATGAAATCAGGAAATTACAGACTGATGAATTTCGATTTGAGCAATCATTTTGAAGAAGATATGGTGATTTTAGAAAAATATAATCCAGATAAAATCATTTCAGTTGTTTATTATGATGGTGAAATTCAAAAAGCATATATCAAACGGTTCCAGATTGAAGAATCGGATAAAAAACAGGACTTTCTTGGAGAACATCCCGATTCTTATGTATTTGCCATTTCAAATGATTATCTTCCTCAGGCAGAGGTAATTTATGATGATGTTAAAAATGGAAAACATTACGATAATGAAACGGTATTGTTAGCTGATTTTATTGCAGTTAAAGGATTTAAAGCAAAAGGGAAAAGACTTTCTGCTCATTTTGTTAAAGAAGTAATTATGCTTGATCCACTGCCTTATGAAAATGAAAACACGATTGAATTATCAACTGAAATAGAAGAAATTACTTCAATACCCGATCCTTTTGAGGATTTTGGAAAAATACCTGAAAGAGGTAGTCAGGGCGAAGATGATGAACCCATTCAAATGACTTTGTTTTAGAAAATTAATAATTAAAAATAGATATGACAGACAATAAAGTATTAAAAGTAACCGATGATGTAAAATGGATTGGTGTATTGGATAAAGACATCGTAACATTTGATGTAGTTATGGAAACCAAATACGGAACTACTTATAATTCTTATTTTATCAATGCTGAAAAAAAAGCAATAGTAGAAACCACCAAAGAGAAATTCTGGGATACTTACCTGAATAAAATCAATCAGGTATGTAATCCTGCAGAAATTGAGTATATAATACTCAATCACACAGAACCTGATCATTCCGGTAATGTAAAAAATTTATTAAAGATTGCTCCAAATGCAACCGTAGTAGGCAGTGGCAATGCCATTCGGTATTTAAAGGATATTTTGGGAGAAGAATTTCCACATCTTATTGTAAAAGATGGAGATGTATTAGGATTAGGGAATAAAAAAATCAAGTTTATAAGTGCACCTCACTTGCATTGGCCAGATACAATGTATTCGTATTTGATTGAAGATAAGGTTCTTTTTACTTGCGATTCCTTTGGTGCCCATTTTTGTGATGAAAGAATGTATGATACTGAGGTTGATAATTGGGACGATGCTTTCAAGTATTATTTTGATGTTATTATGAAGCCATACAGCCGCTTTATGTTAAAGGCAATTGAAAAAATCAGACCTTTGGAAATTAATGCTATATGCAATGGACATGGACCAATTCTTATTCAAAATTGGAAACGCTTTGTAGATATTACCGAAGAATATGCTAAGTTAGCCATTCAATTACCCGAAGATGGCAAAGTATTAATTACCTATGTATCAGCTTATCAAAATACTAAAAAATTAGCTGAAAAGATTGCAGAAGGCATCGTACAAGGAGGTAATTTAAATGTTGAAGTTTGTGATATTGAAAAAATGTCAATAGGCGAAATAGATGAAAAAATTGCCAGTAGTAGTGCTGTTATCGTTGGTTGTCCAACAATTAACCAAAATATTCTTCTTCCGGTTTATAGTTTGTTTGCTGTAATAAATCCATTACGTGATAAGGGAAAATTGGCTGGAGCATTCGGCTCTTATGGCTGGAGTGGTGAAGGTGCAAAAATCATAGAAAGCAATCTGAACAACCTGAAATTGGATTTTTTTGGAGAAAGCTTATTCATTAAATTTTCTCCTCACGAAGTGCAATTCGAGAAATGTATTGAATATGGTAAAGCTTTTGCACAAAAAATGCTTGAAAAGAAATAAATACTATGTTTTTTCGTTAATTTATCTAAAAAATTCAATTGAAAAATTATAAGACAGGAATATTATTTTGGTTTTTAACGCTTTCAGTACTTTTTATATCTTGTAGTGTTGAAAGGGATCTTGCAAAGGAATTTGTTAGAAACAACAAGGATATTCCTGTTTTATTGCAAATAACAGATAAAATAATCCTTACCAACGAGAAACTTAAAAAGATAAAGGGTTTCGATACGTTAAGTGTTGAAAAGCAAGATTCACTTTGGTTTTCCAATACATTATATCTGGATTCAATAAATGATTCCAACATATTAAATCTTATTTTTAATTCTATGGAAACCAAGTTGAAAGCTTATGGTTTTCATGTTTATTCTATCGATAATATCGCTGATTTTGATACACTTTCCAAACGAAAATATTCATTTAACATAGCTCAGGTGGAAATTTCTGAAGATGAATTTGTATACAGAGATGAGGAAGTTTTTTTTACAAATCTTATTTATTATCAGGATAATAAACTTAATGTTATTAACATAAACGGCTGGTTTGAGTTTTCAGATATTTCAGAAAGAAAAGAAAAGGTTTTTTATAACACAGCTACTATCAGCGATCTGTTAAATGGAAGTTTTGTAATGGATCAGCATGATTATTCAGTATCCTACAAATACAATATTACACCTATAAAAGTAGATGAAATTTATTTACTGGCTTCAAAATCAGCACAAAAGTATGCAGGTTTGTTTCATGATTATTTGATTAACCAATATATTAAAGAAAATTTACCTCATAATTATAGCGATTCTAAGTACTTCTCTCTTGATCCGAATACTGGTTTTATATATAATAATGAAAACGAAAGATTTACTATAATCGAACCAGAATAAGAAATAAACAAATCAATTAAAAAATGAAAAAGAAATTACTTTTAATAGTCACATTTGCAATTGTATTGATTGCTATTTCTATTTCTTGCAGTAAATCAAAAATAGAAATCAGACTGAATTTACAAAAAGGGCAACGTTTTATGATGTTATATCATACGGATATGAAAATGACTCAGAAATTCATGGGAATGCCTATCGAAATGGACATGAAAATGGATATGGATCTGGAATTTGAAAATATCGGACAGGATAATGACAGCAATTATTTAATGACAGTTACCTATCAGGCAATTAAATATCAGATGAAAGCACAAGGTCAGCTTATTTCGTTTAGTACCGAAAATTCATCTGCTGATACGCTGATGGATAAAGTGTTTAGTAATATTAAAGGAAAATCGTTTGATATGAAAATCAACAAATCAGGAAAAATTATTGAAATATCAAAATTAGACAGTCTGTCAGCTTATTTGTTTGGTAATATGAGCGATTCATCCAGGATGAAAGAATTTTCCGAATTGTTTAATAAAAATTTTGGAGAAGAATCTATCAGAAATAATTTTGGTATCTTTTTTGGATTTTATCCTGAAAACCCGGTTTCAGTGGGAGATAAATGGATGAATACAACTGCTGTAAAATCATTTTTTGCATTGACTATAGAAAACAATTATCAATTGACAAGCGACAAAAATGACTTGTATGAAATTAATATACAGTCGAATATGAAAACTGATGCTAAAGATGAACAAGTTGAAATAAAGGGAATGCAAATGAAGTTTAATATGAAAGGTACACAAACCGGAAGTATAAAAATAGATCAGAAAACGGCATGGATAAGCGATTCTGAAATTAAACAGAAAATTACAGGTGATGCAATTATTTCAAAACCGGGATTAACTGGTGGAGGAAATTTTGCAATTCCATATACGATGGAAAGTACTACTAAAATCTCATTAAAGAAATAAATAAAAAAGGATTCTGATCAGAATCCTTTTTTATTTGTTATAATAGCTTAATCTTGTTGTATATTTGTAATTAATTTTAGCTTATTCATCATTGTAAAAGCAAAACAAAAAAATAATTTTTTAAAGTTATATCATCAGGTATTTGTTGTGTAATTAATTTACAATA
>CAIZXK010000042.1 GCA_903936865.1 uncultured Bacteroidales bacterium
ATTTTTAAAATATTTTCCTACTCTGTTTCGAAGCTTTTCGGATACCGCTTTTTGAATTTTTTTGAGTTCAAAAAAGAACTCTTTCTACCTATTAATGGCATTAGGTCTGAAAAATGGCAAAAAAAATGAAAATATTTTCATTATTTTTTCACTATTTTTTTCAAACACCATTTAATCAGAATATTATGAGCGAAAAAAAATGCATTATAAATTCACTTTTCATATATAGAAAACTGAATATGTTTTTTTTCACCCCTTTTTTCGACATCAAAAAACATGGCTTTTTAAACGAAAATTTAAGACTTTCGTTGGCATTTTTTTTAATTTTTATATCCAACACTTCTTTTTCAAATAATAGCCTTAATAACAAGGAAATAGATAGAATAATAAGTAAAGTTGATTCAAATTATAGAATTTATAATTTTTCGAATTCAATTTCATATTTGGAAATTTTATTGAAAAATGAAGAAAAACTAAATATTACCCAATTAAAATATGTATATTTTTCAATTTCCCAATGTTATTATTATTCCGGAAATTATGAAAACTCAATTTTGTATTTCAATAAATCAATTAATTTTTTAAAGAAATACAATTTGCCTTATGACGATGAATATCATAAAAGTCTGGTAATTTTAGGAATGTCATATTACAAATTGGGTAATTTTGATTTAGCTTTAAGCAATTACAATAAAGCAGAAAATTTACTCTTAAAAACTTCTGAAAATTACAAAAGTAATATTGCTTCAATTTATTACCATAAGGCTTTAATATATTACGAAACTGGCGATTATGAGAAATCCTTAATGTATTACGAAAAAACATTAGGTCTTTATGATACAAAAAATGCTGAAGAAAATAATGTAATTTCCAGAATCTACAATAATATTGGCAATGTATTTATAAAAAAGAAAGATTATACAAAAGCTAAGTCTTATTATCAAAAATGTATCTCAATTAAGGAAATTTATTCTCCTGATAAACTGGCAAATTCATATAATGCTTTTGCTGTTGCGTGCAAATTATCCGGAGAAATGCAACTTGCAGAACTGTATTATAAAAAAGCCATTGAAAATAGGCTAAAGTATAATAATGAGCATCCTGATTTAGGAAAAGATTATCTGAATTATGGTGATTTTTGTTTTGCAACAAATAAAAATGAAAAAGCTTATTCATATTATCAAAAGGCACATCAGCTTTTCGAAAAATTCTATGGTAATAAAAGCAACTTAACTTCAGCATCACTGGTTGCAATTGGAGATTATTTTTACAAAACAAATAAAATAAAAAAAGCTTTGTATTATTATCAGGACGCATTAATTGCTGTTTCAGAAAAATTTAATATAAAAGATATAAATTACAATCCTTTAATTTCTGATGTTTCCTCAAAATTATCTTTATTAAAGGCTTTGAAAGGTAAAACTCAGTCAATAAACAAATTAGACAATTCAAATGTTTTAGGTTTAAAGATCTCACTAAAAAGTTATCAGCTTGCAATTGATGTTATAGCAGAACTATCAAAGAGTTATTTAAGCGATGAGAGTAAAATGTTTTTAAATGAAAATGAAAAAGAAACCTACGTTTCTGCATTAGAAATTTCAGAAAAATTATTTCATTTAACAAGCAATACCAACTATATTAATCTTGCCTTTACCTTTGCCGAGAAAAGCAAGGCCTCTACTCTTATGTCAAATATTAGAGCAAATGAAGCAATTAAATATGGTAAAATCCCATCATTTGTTCAAAATATAGAGCAAACAATTAAGAATCAGATTTCATATTACGAACAAATATTAATAAGTGAAAAGGGAATCTCAGATAATGATAATAAAAGCATTAGAGATATAAAAAATAAACTTTTTGACTTAAAGCAAAATCAGGAGAAATTTTATCAGTTTTTAGACAGAAATTATAATAAATATTATGATTTGAAGTATAATCATAATGGATGTGAAATAGCTGCATTGCAACAAAATTTGAAACAGAAAGAAGCAATTGTTGAATATGTTTTAACTGAAAATAAAATTTTCTCTTTTCTGATTACAAAAGATTTTTATACTATAAATTCCAAAAGTATTGATAATAAATTTTACCAAAATATAGAAATAGTAAGAAATTATTCATCAACTAATACTTTTGGAAATTCTTCTTTAAACAAATTAAACAATTATACTTCAGCATCCTATCAATTATATGAGGATTTATTAAAGCCTTTTGAAAATATAATTTCATGGTGTCATTTAACAATAATCCCAGATAAGGAGCTTAATTTAATATCATTTGAAACTCTTTTGAATAAACAGACTAAGTGTAGTAATTTTAATTACAACGAATTACCCTATTTAATTAAAGAACATCCGATAAGTTATTCTTATTCAGCCGCTTTGTTATTTAACAGATCTTCTGGAAACATAACAAATGATAATTTAAAATTATTGGCTTTCGCTCCAAGCTATAAAAACAAATCAGTCTCTGATAATTTGTTGGCAAGTAATACGGAACGTAATGTGTTTTCTTCATTACCTTATGCAAAGGATGAAATTAAGGGTATTTCCGAATTTTTCAAGGGACAGGTTTTTACAGATTATAATGCTAACAAAAAGAGTTTTATAAAACAATTAGGTGATAATAGTATTTTACATCTGGCAATGCATGCAGAAATGAACAATGAGAATCCAATGTACTCCAAATTGATTTTTTCAGAATCGTCTTATGGCAGCAATGATGGAATGATGATGGCAAGTGACATCTATAATATGAACATCAACTCAAGGCTGGTTGTATTAAGTGCCTGCAATACCGGTGATGGTAAACTTAGAAATGGAGAAGGGATTATGAGCTTGGCACGAGCTTTTTTATATGCTGGATGTCCAAGTGTTGTTATGACATTATGGTCTGTTGAAGATAAAGCAGGTTCTGATCTGATGATTTCGTTTTATAACTATTTATCAAAAGGTTATTCTAAAGATAAAGCTCTTCAGCTTGCAAAAATTGATTATATTCAAAATAGCACTTCTTCAAAATCTCATCCTTATTTTTGGGCAGCTTATGTGCCAATTGGAGATCAGAGTCCGGTAGCCCAATCACCGAAAGATTATTCTTCTTTGGCTTTCTTTGCCTTGATTGCAGGTGTTGGAATTGGTATAACACCATTTTTTACTAATAGAAAACTAAAAAGAAAAATTTATAAAACATTTCGTTTCAGAAGCCGTGTTTATAATTGTTAGTTGGGAATTTTTTATTTTTGAGGTCTTTTAGCAAATCACATTTCTTGCTATATTTTTATGTTAAAAAAATCTGTTTTTTTGTATTAACAAAAATTTCATAAAGCAATTTATACTTTTATGTTGCAGATTACCAAATTAATAAATTTATTATTTCTTGCTTTAAGTTTGTGTTGAATTATAAACAAACTCAATTTATTTTTCTTTCATTATAATAGAATATTTTTTTGTTTAAAGAAATTTATTTTTTTTTTACATTTTCCTTTTTTATTTGTTATTTTTACAAAATAATTATCAACTAAAAAATATCAAAATGAAAAAGAATAACTCTATTTTTAAAATTGTAAGCGTTGCATTTGCAATTTTGTTCTCAACAAGTCTTATAGCTCAAAAAGACATGGTTCAGTTTTTGGCTGCGGGAAAAGAAGATGCCAATAAATTAGCTGGCTATTACACTCAACCATTCCTTAATACTTTTGGAAGCAACATGAATAACGGATGGTATAGTACAGCAGCTCCCTTGAAATTAGGAAGATTTACCATTTCATTAGGATTAACAGGCTCATTTATTCCTTCAGATGAACAAAGCTTCGTAATAAATCCTTCAGAATACAAAACAATTACAACTACTGGTAATCAACCGATAACAGCGCCAACTATGTTTGGTGAAAAATCTTCACCTTCTGGAGTTTCTGTAAAGTATAATGATGGTAACACTAGTATTTCACATCCTTTAAATGTACCTGAAGGGAGTGGAATCAGCATTTCACCATTACCTCTTGCCCAGTTTAGTATTGGGTTGATTAAAGGAACGGAAGTAATGTTAAGGGTTTTTCCAAAATTGGAGGTAAAAGGTTATAAAGCCGGTTATGTCGGAGTAGGTATAAAACATGATGTAAAGCAATGGATTCCATTTATGGGAAAATTGCCTTTTGATTTATCATTTATTGGTGCTTATACTTCGGCTAGTCTCGATATTGTTGGTGGAGAATTTTTAATGCCTGATGTTGGTGTGTCAAATCCTAATATAATGGATTATACAACTCAAGGACTTAGTTTTACATCCAAAGCTTGGAATGCAAATCTGATTATTTCCAGAAAATTCCCAATACTTACTGTTTTCGGAGGGGTAAGATTATCAGGATCTAAAACTAATTTTGGGTTAATTGGAAATTATCCTGTAACAATATTAAGCAATCCTTTAAATCCAGCTAGTAAAGTTGTTTCGCATATTATCGATCCTATCACGTTGGAAGGTTCCGGAACACAATTTGGAATTAATGCCGGATTTAGAGTTAAGTTAGGAATTATGGCAATTGTTTCGGAAGGCACTTTTGTTCCCGGAGGCTACTCTTCTGCTTCGTTTGGTCTTAATTTCGGGTTCTTTAACTAAAAAATCTGTTGATTATATATTAATATAATTTTCAAAATCTTATAAAAGAGTCTTTTCAATAGTTGAAAAGACTCTTTTATCGTTTAATTTATGAATAATTACAAAGAATAATAAAATCTTAATTTAATGGATATTATAAAACTTCTGGTTTTGGCTTTGGCTCCTGTATTTGCAATTATCATTTATGTTTATTTCAAGGATAAGTATGAGAAAGAACCTCTGCATTTATTATTCAAATGTTTCTTTTGGGGTGTATTAAGTATAATTCCGGCCTTATTGCTGGAAATTCTTGCTGGGAAATTATCAATATTCACCGGAACTGATTTCCATTCTGTTGCATTGTATGCATTTGTGGGTGTTGGCTTAAGTGAAGAATTCAGCAAATTTATTTTTCTTCGTTTCTTTGCTTTTAAAAATAAGAACTTCAACGAACCTTTTGATGGAATTATTTATGCTGTTATGATTTCGATGGGATTTGCTGCTACAGAAAATATTCTTTATGTAATGGAAGGTGGCTCAACTGTTGCCTGGCTCAGAATGTTTACAGCTGTTCCGGCTCATGCTGCCTTTGCTGTTTTAATGGGATATTACGTGGGTAAAGCCAGATTTTCTGAAAGCAATCGCTTTTTGCTTCTATTTAATGGATTATTGATTGCTGTCGTTTTCCATGGTGCTTATGATTTGTTTCTCATGCTGAAAGATTATTCAGGACTTGTCATATTTTCCTTTATTACTCTTGTAACCGGAATAATTTTATCTATAAAAACAATAAAGAAATCATCGGAAAGTTCTCCTTTTAAAAGATGGCGGTTTAAGTAAAAAAATGGTTTTGATATTTTCCTTTTTCGTTACTGAGGTTAATTATTTATAATCCTTTTTTGATAAATGTTCACTTTCTTTTTTAATCTTATTAGATTTATAAATACGATAAAGACTATAACTAAGAAATATAATGTAAACTAATTTCCACGATATTCCATTAAGTAATAAATAAGGATCAATTATAAATTCAATTGAATAAATTATTATAAGCATTACTAATGGAATTAATAATGAAAGAAAAGGTATTTTTTTTGCAGTAAATGCAAATACTAAAAATATCAATCCGATTATTACACTAAATCCAATTACAACAGTTGCATTTGGTGAGTTGTAATATGTAATAAAAGGGAAAACAATATTTAATACAGCTATAAATAATAAAATTATTCTCGATTGCATAATATTATCTTTGGTATCTGATATGTTGCCTTCTTTTAATATTTGATGTGCAACATAATGTGATTTTTCCAATTCACTTGCGTTAAATGGAAATCCGCATCTATTGCACTTTTCAGGTAATTCTTGATATTCTGCTTTACAAACTGGACAAATATGCACCTCATTCATATTCCTATTGTTTTGATATATTTATTCATATTCCCTTATGAATTTTTCTTTGCAAATTTAATATTTTTTCATGCTAACTGTCTAACCCCTACCCTAATTAGATTAATATTTTATTTAGTGAATTTTCTCAGATGATTATTACAATCGAAGAAATTTATAACTTAAAAAAACAAACCAAAAAGTCCAGGCAAAATGAAAAAATCGTTGCTTAAGTCCGAAATAATTATCCATAAAATTGGGAATAAATGTTAAAAAGCCAAGTATCATCAAAGCCAATATTAATCCAGATCCGATTTTAATATTTTGTATTGATGCATTGTCCCATAAAATCAGGGCAAACAAAGGAGATAAAGGCAAAAACATGGAAGGAGATCCTAAAATACCATGTAATCCTAATGGTAAAGGAAAAACAGCTGCTCCAAGTATTGAGAAAGAGAAAGTAAGTATCAGTAAAATTGGGCTTGGATTTAATTTTAGGTCTTTTGCAGTTTTATAAAGTCCTATGCAGAATAAAATACTTAAAATAGAGCATATTACCAATCCAATTGTAAAAATATATTGAGTTTCTGTTCCTATTCTACCTAATTCACTTACTGTATTTACAAAGTGATTATAATTTTCGGTCATTAACCCGCAGATAATTAATGTAATCCAAAAAATAGCAGGAATGATATATCCTAAATAAAGATATTTCTTATTTTTTCTCATTTCATTAATTTTTAAAGGGGTTCTAAAAATTAAATTTTTTGATACTAACAAGATTTTTAAAACCACAGTCCCTATTCATCGGGATGTAGTTAAAATTGTAGTTCACCAAAGAAAAAGCAATTTTCAGAACTCCCATCAAACATTTTCATTCTCCTTCTCTTTTTTTTGTTTATATCTCCCAGCATCCTTCAATGCCTTAGTGATAATCCACTCTAACTGACCGTTTGTACTCCTGAATTCATCTGCCGCCCACTTTTCGATACTTTCCAGAATTACAGGGTCAATTCTAATAACAAAAGCTTTTTTTACAGCCATTATTACTGATGTAGTGTTCCAGCGTTAACAATCGGGCTAGCATCTTTATCTGAACACAATACAACCATTAAATTACTTACCATGGCAGCTTTTTTATCTTCATCCAGATCAATAATGTTCTTTGCAGATAATTGTTCCAATGCCATTTCAACCATACTAACTGCTCCTTCTACTATTTTGAACCTCGCAGAAACAATAGCTGTAGCTTGCTGACGACGAAGCATAGCACCGGCTATTTCCTGAGCATAAGCCAGATAACTAATTCTGGCTTCAATTACTTCTATACCAGCAATATCAAGGCGTTCAGAAAGTTCTTTTTCAAGCAAATGATTAACTTCCTCTCCTCCTGAGCGTAAGGTAATCGTAGCTTCGATATCTTCAATATCATCGTAAGCATATGTACCTGCCAACTTTCTGATTGCTGATTCGCTTTGGATTTGAACAAAGTGCTCATAGTTATCCACTTCAAATGCCGATTTGAAAGTGTCACGAATTCTCCATACCAATACAATACCTATCATAATTGGATTTCCTAAATTATCGTTCACTTTTATAGGATCATTGTTAAGGTTACGAGCCCTAAGCGAATACTTTCTCTTTGTAAAAAAAGGATTTACCCAATAAAATCCATTTTCTCTGATGGTTCCTTTGTACTTTCCAAAAAGGACTAAAACGCTTGATTCATTGGGATTGACAATAACAAACCCAGCTAAACAAAACAAACCAATTGCAGTGATTCCCATTAACCAGAATTGCTCTGTGAAAACGATACCTAAAATAGATAATGCAATTAATGACAACGAAGTAAACAACATCAAATAACCAGATGATGGTGTTGAAAATTTTTCCTGATTCATTACAAATAAATTTTAAATTAATATTAATATGATATCAATATGATATTGCAAAAATACATATTATTTTATAAAAAAAATGAATTTATATGTTTTTTCTTAAAAAATAACAACTCATTTACAAACAATATTTTTGAAATCCCTGGTATTCAATTTAAAATAATATAATCGCAGTTAATTCAATAAAAAAAAACAATTTTTTTTATTGTTAAAGTTGCTAAATATGTTTTATATTTGTTGAATTATTAAAATCTATCTATGAAAGTAAATAAAACACTTTATATAAAATATATGGTTTGCAAATGTTGTATCCGGATCATTAAACAGGAGCTTGAACAACATGATATTATTGTAAACCGAATTATATTAGGTGAAGTTGAGATAACTTTTGATAATCAAAAAATCAATGATGTCTTAATTGAAAAAATCATTAATGAAAATGGTTTTGAGCTTGTTGTAAATAAAGAAAAAATTCTGGTAGAACAAATAAAAACAGCTGTAGTTGAATTAGTTCATTTTGCAAATAATATGAACTCCATTATTCGCAATTCTGATTATATGGTTGAAAAATTAGGGTATTCTTACCAACATCTTTCAACTATTTTTTCAAAATATGAGAATAATACATTGGAAAAATTCATTATTTTACATAAAATTGAAAAAGTAAAAGAAATGATAGAATACGGAGAATTAACACTCAGTGAAATTGCTTTTACAATGGGCTATAGCAGTGTTCAATACCTTTCAACCCAATTTAAAAACATAACAGGAATTTCTGTTTCTGATTATAAAAAAGACACTCATCTTGAACGTAAAGCACTGAATGACATTTAATAAAACTATTAAATGTCAAATATCAGACCTGTGCAAATACTTTTTAACTAATCGCACAAAACATATAAATCATCCCTTGGATTAAGGCATAATACAGGAATTTGCCATTTATTCAAAATTGAAGTAAGTTCTTTTGGCCCTTTTATCAAATCCATTAAACCGTAACTTTTTGTTGCAAGTACAATTACCAATCCAGCATTTTCTTCCTGAGCAGTTCTGATTGCATAATTATCAATTTCTTTCTCTTTTTCCATTGTATTTAAAATCTCAAAATCAACTTCAAAGTTTTCGAAAATTTTACGGATAAATTTTTGATTATTATTCAATTGCCGAACAAAAAATTCATCCTTAACGTGTGCTGTCATCACTTTTACTTCAGCTTCGTTAAAACGGCTGAAATAACTTGCCCACAACACTTTCTCTTTGGATTCTTTGGTTGAATCAATGGGAAGAATTATTTTCTTATAAAACAGATTGTCTTCAATATCCTTATTAACAAATAAATATGGAATTCTTGATTTACGAAACATTTTCAATAACTTTGGAACAGAAAATGGATGATTTTTCAAATCGATTCTATAACTGATTATTGCAAGAATAGCATTTATTTTTGGTACAATTTCATTAAAAGCCTTGGCAGAATCACCATTTAAAACAACCGTATTAACAACATTACTTCCAGCAATTGATTTCATCTTCTGATGCAATTCATTTTCCGATTCAAATGCTATATTTAAACAAGCCATTGTTATTTCTTTCTCTAGAATCTGGCCTATTATAATTGCATGATTCAGTGCAATTTTACTGTTTTTGGTAAAATCTGTAAAGACTATGATCTGCTGATCTCTTTCAATTTCCATATATTAATATAATCCTTTAACAACAGGTTTGGCTGCAATAAAATCCTTTAAATAAAAAGGTTCAAAATAAGCAGTATTCTCAAATTCATTATTATTAAATTTTTCTTCAGCCAATTTAACCATATTTTTTGCTGAAAGTAAAATATCTTCAACTATTATTGCATTTTCATAATTTCCAAGTACTTCCCTGCATTTCACAGCTCCATTCCCGAAGAAATATATTTTATATTCATTTAAATAGTCAGCATAAGTAGTTTCATCAACAATTTCTGCTTTAACATCTCTAAAAACATTTAAATCAGAATAATAAAAGGCAGAATACACTTCCATTCGTCGAGCATCTATCATTGGACAAAGCAAAGAATCTTTTTCAATTTTTGACATTTGTAAAAAACCAACCGACATTGACTTTAAAGTATCTATGGCTATAAGTGGAATATTTAACGCATAACACAAGCCTTTTGCTGAAGAAACCCCAATACGTAAACCTGTATAGGAACCTGGCCCTTTGCTTATTGCAACTGCTTCTATATCTGAAGGTAATTTACCTGACTCTTTTAAAACCTCATCAATAAAAACTGCCACATTGGCAGAATGGGAATTCCCTTTCTCGTTTTCCCTAATCGAAATTATATTACCATTTAAAGCCAATGCTACCGAGCATATCTCAGTAGCAGTTTCTATTGTTAAAATCAATCCCATTAATTCTTCAGCTTACTCTTTAGTACTTTTTTTATCAAACAATTTGGATTTGTCAACTTTTGCAACTTTTACTTTATTTTTAAGTATTTTGGTAACAGCTGTATAAGGTCCTGCAATAACTTCATCGTTTTCTTTTAAACCTTCAATAATTTGAATGTAGCTATTATCCTGAATTCCTGTTTTAACCTTTTGCATTATTGCCATTCCATCCTTATATAAGAAAACATATTCAACTACCTCTTCCTTAGCTGTTTTATGAACAGAAGTTTTTTCCTCATCACCATTTTCCTCATTATCTTCTGCTTCTTTTTTTGCAAATAATGATTTTTTACCCGTAGAATCCTCACGTGTAGTTACAGATTGAATAGGAATAGTAAGGATATTTGCTGCATTTTTGGTTTGAATATCAACAGTAGCAGACATCCCCGGACGGAAAGGACTAATATTTGGTTTGTCTGCCTTCATCAGATCCTGATAAGAAAATTGTAATATCCTTATTTTTACATTAAAATTAGTAACCTGATCAGCGCTAACACCAACCGTATTTGCCGAATTGGCAATTTGAGTAACTATTCCTTTAAATTTACGATTAAGAAATGCATCAACCTCAATTAGTGCTGTATCACCAAGTTTAACTCTAACAATATCATTTTCATTAACTTCTACATTAACTTCCATATTGTTTAAATTGGCTATCCGCATTATTTCAGTACCGCTTGAAAACTGAGAAGCTCCGGTAACTCTTTCGCCAACTTCAACGCTCAATTTTGAAATAGTACCGCTATTAGGAGCATAAATGGATGTTCTGGTAAGATTTTCCTTTGATTGTTTAAGCTGAGCTTCGGAACTGCTCACATTAAACTGTGCAGCTATTACATTCTGCTCGGCAGCTTCCACCTGTGCTTTGGCTACTTCAAATCCTGCCTTGGCTGCATCAAATTCTGATGCTGAAATAGTTTGCTGCTTATATAATTTATCACTCCTTTCGAAAGATAATCTTGTATTGTTAAACTGTGCTTTAACCTGAGCAAGATTAGCTTTAGCATTTGCCAGTGAAGCTTTTTGTCCATTTAGCATGGCAAGACTTTGTTCGTATGAAGATTTATAAATCTCGGGATCTATCTCAGCCATTAAATCTCCCTGCTTTACATCATCACCTTCTTTAACCATAAGTTTAACTACTTCACCCGAAATAAAAGGACTGATTTTTATTTCAATCTCAGGCTGTATTTTACCACTTGCCGATACTGTTTCGGTAATATTTCTGATAGTTGCCTTTTCAGTATAAATTTCTGTATCTGAATCCCCGCCAATCCATCCACTTTTTTTGGCTACTATTAATAAAATAATTAACAATAAACCACCTGCTATTGATAATCTGATGATATTTTTCTTTTGCATTTTATAAAAATATAATGTTATTTACTTAATGTTAATGGATTTCCCTGATAAAAGTCAAGAACTATCTTTTTGAAAACGAAATTAAATTTTGCTTTCAATAAGTCCGATTCTGCTTTAACAAGTTTGTTTTTAGCGTCATTATAATCAATGGAATTAATCATACCAACATCAAACTTCTGTTGAGTATAATTAAACGCTTCCTGATAAGATGCTACTGCTTTTTGAGATGCTTTGTAACTTTTAAAGGCTCCCTGTGCATCGGCATAAGCTTGTTCTATATTTTTCAGTAATTGATTCTTGGTTAGTTGTAAATTATATTCAGCATTTAAAGCATTTAATTTTGCTTTTTTCACACCTGCATTTACCTGATAACCATTAAAAATAGGAATATTTAATGAAAATCGCAAGGATTTACTTAAGTTTTTATCCAATTGATCTTTAAATGACATTTTTTCAAATTCATAACTGGTAACTTTCTGAACTATTGCCTCGCCAGTACTTGGTAACGTGTAATTGGTAGGCATATTATTAAATACAGATATTGATTTCGGATTAGTATAATCTAAAAAATTATCTGCATAATTGCTTCCATAATATCCACTTAATGATAAACTTGGATATCTGTAACTTCGGGCTATTGCCAATCCACGATATGAACTTTCCAATCGGAATTCTGCACTTTTAATTTCGGGCATTACGGTTGATGAATAGGCGTATATTTGATTAGTAGGTATTAAAGTAACCTCATTTTCCACTTTTATATCAGGTTTTGTAATGTCAAAATCGTTTACTGATTTTAAATCCAATAGTTGAACCAAGTCAAGATAGGAAAGATCCAACTGATTTTGAGCAGCTACAAGATTTGCTTCTTCCAGTGCTCCCTGAGCTTGAATATCAAGTAAACTTCCACGAGCCAACGTTCCGGCTTCAACTAATTTCTTAGTTCTTTCTATTTGCAGTTGACTAATATTTACCTGATTTAATGATATTTCCAGCTGTTCTTTATTAAACAGAATTTGCATATAAGCTTGTGCTATCCGCAAAGCAATATCGTTCTTCATCTTTTCCAACTCATAACGACTGGCTTTATAATTGCTTTCACTTTGTCGAATGGTATTTAGTTTCTGAAATCCATTAAAAATATCAATGGAAGATGTCAATGCAAAGGAATTGGATTGAGTTTGTTCATCGGTATAGGTGTTGGATGTAGGATCTATATTTCTACCCCAATTGTAATTATGGCTAACACTACCATTTACAGTTGGTAAAGTCCCTAATTTGCTTTGTAATGCAGTTACTTTATCCGATTCGGAGAGTAATTGGCTTTGCTTTACCTGAATGTTATTTTCTAAAGCATAATTGATGCATTCTTCCAATGTCCACTTTTTTTGAGCATTCGACTGAAATGCAAAAGTTAATATCATTAGTATTAAATAGAGTAATCTTCTCATCCTGTAAGATGTATATATTTTTATTTAAGTTTATTATCTAATTTTAATTTCAAAAAAATCAAGTATCAAAAGTAAGAATAAAACATAATACTTTGATTTTTATTATATGATTTTTTATTTTTTTTTGTTCAATAGTATCTTTTTAAGGTTGAAATGGTAATTTATTATGCTGAACTATGTTTGTTTTAGAAAAAACTTATAAGTAAACGG
>CAIZXK010000043.1 GCA_903936865.1 uncultured Bacteroidales bacterium
ATTGCTAAAGAAGTATTGGTCTGAGTAACATTTGAAGATGTATAAGTCATTGGAGTTAAAGGCACTCCATCAAACTCATCAGCACCCATATCAGGAGCAAATGCGCCTCCGTTTACTGAACCAAAAGGACCCGGACGAACATCTCCGTCAATATCAGTTAAGATTCCAAGAGTTGCATCGCCTGTTGATTCAATTGAAGACGAGAGTAAACCGCTATTAATATGCAAATTATTATTTGAAACAAACTGAGGATTGCTATTTCTTCCGAAAACTTCATAACCAAGAGCTTTCCATGCTGTTAATGTAGTTTGTTCAGCACCTTTATAACAGAATGTAGTAGTAGCATTTGTAAAATAGTTATTGTTTTCAAATTTGAAGTATGTTCCCATACCAGCACCTGAACCAAATTTTACAAGATATCCATTGGTAGATGAATTGGCAAAAATATTATTATAAAAATACAAACTGTCTGTACGTCTTCCCGGTATATCAGTATAAGCATTCAAAAATATCACTTCACCGGTTGCAGTCGCCTGAGCACCATATCTATGGAATGTATTGTGATAGAACTTAATGCTTGTTCCGTTTGCAAAATCAAACACATGGCCAGCATTTGTACCACCCATTGATAACATATTGTTATAGAATAATGCCTCGTTTCCAGGAGTACCATTACAATACCATAATTCAAACAGACGTGGACCGCCGTTTAAAGCTATTACATTATTGTTGAATTTCCATTGATTTTTTACTTGATTTAAAGAAACTCCTGTACTTGTGGTATTTGTTGCTGAAGATGTAATATTATTATAAGAAAATTCCAATGCATCTATTCTGGCTAAGTTTGCCGATTTTAATGATTGATCATAAAAATTATTAAAATTAATAATAATACCAGTATTCAAATTTGTTTCTGTTAGTCCTGCTATATTAATACCATTATACCCATATTTGAAGTAGTTTCTATTAATAAGAATATCAGTATTTTTTAAATTAATGGCAGTAAGTAATGTTTGCTCATCTGTAGTACGATTTGTTTGAGTACCATTAAATTCATTGTTCAATAAAGATATAAAAGAACACGTTCCTTCAAAAGCAATATTTTTAGCATAAGTCAAATCCAAAGCCTGAAATGTTACACCTTTAAATGTTACATAATTAGCTCCACTGAATTTTAATATATAATTATCAGCAGCAGCTAAAGCATCATATTGTAAAATAACAGTTGAACTGTCATTATTTAATGATTTAAATTCTAATGGATTACTGGAGCTAACACCTAGGAAATTTTGAATAACATATTGACCAATATAAGTTCCTGGTTCAATATTAAAAGTTAATGGTCCAACAACGTAATTAGAATTAAGTGCTGCTATAGCTGATGTAATATCTGGATAATCAGCAGAAATTGAAGGTCCTATTAATTTTATACCCGAAATACTTCCTAAAATTTTATAATAAGATGCATTTGTTGGAGGTATAGAAACTGCTGGTGGAAAAGCGGTTAAACCCGATGCACCTACAGATGGATAAACAGCAATATTAGGTGTTGAAGCAATATCTTGTGCAACAACATAATAAGAAATTGAATCTCCAGTACTTACACCTCCACCAAAAGTAAATGTATATTGATTGCTACCGATTGATAAGCCTTCAACAAAAGAAAATGCACCGGTATTATTTATTGACCAGTACAATCTTGGTACTTCGGGACCTGATGTTGGAATTCCACTAGCATCGGTAATTGTTGCAGTTAGTATACGATCCGTTGTTAATGAGGTATTTGCTAATGTTGTATATGAAATTGAAGGAGCTGTTAAATCAAGTAGTCCAAAACTTCCTTCATCAGCACCAATATCCGGTGTTGAAGCATTTCTTGTATCACCATCAAAATCTATCGTTATAGAAGATATTGCTGATGCTGCACTTTCGCATTGAGAAGGAGCACCTACTGTTAAATGGAGATTATAAGGTGAGGAAGTTGAATTAATAAAAGGAGGCATTTCACTAACAGAAACAACATCACGTGGTGAAACCCTATTTCTAAAATCAGTTAGGGTTTGATCTGAATTTGTTCCGTCAAAGAAAATCAAATTAGTTGCTGATGGAGTTCCTGCATAAAAACAATTGTTATTTGAATTAGAGGCGTAATAAGTTGCATTATAAGTACCTGACATTTTAAATGCAACATTATAACTTAATCCAGTTAAACCAGGTGTAGAATTATTTACAACAATATTATTTCTTAAATCACCCATAGTAGCAGAAGATTTGTAAATCCCTGCAGTACCAAATGTTGTAACAGATGAACTGATTGCATTTAAATAAATGGTATTGAAATAAGCATTTACTGTGGTTCCACCAGAAATATTTAATCCAATAACTGCATTTAAACCTGTAGCATTAGGAGCTTTAAGATCTGAAACAAAATTATTATGAAATGTTATAGTTGTACCAGATAATGAATTCAAACCATAAACCAATGAACCAGCTGCAGAACCTGTAAGGTTATAAATATTATTCTTGTAAATATTATTGGTTGTTGCTGTTGAAGCATTTATACCATAAACGGTAGTGGTTGTGGTTAGCCCGGAAATAGTATTTGAATAGGTATTATAGGTAACTGAAGATGTACCACCCGATTGAATACCGTAAATAGTTCCTGTGCTAGTTACAGTATTTATATTGTTATTGTAAATATTAGCAAGTAAGCCATAAGAAGCATTAATACCATAAAAACTACCGGTTGCTAATGTTATATTGGATATTGTATTGTTAAAAATATTTTTTGTATGTGTTGCACTTGTAGCTGAATGTATTCCAGTGAAAGCAGAAGTTCCTGCTACTGTTATATTTGAAAAGTTATTATTTGAAATAACTTCAGTTCCATTGGTTGGTCCACCTGCATTATAATATGCATATAAAGTTCCGGAGGCACTTGTTTTGTTAATTGTACCTGAAGTGACATTTCCATTAACTGTTACATTAGCACATACAGATGAATTATAAATAATATATGAGGTTGAGGTTGACGCAAAAGCTGCTCCTGAAGCAAATGTATTATTACTAAAATCGATAGAAGTAGCAGCATTTGCATTAGAAATCCATTGACGGGCAGCAGTAGATGAGTTTGATAGTGTAATATTATTATTACTACCAACAATATTTCCCAAAACTACTGAATAAAAAATTCCATAAAGTGTAGAAGCATGAGCAGTACCACCATTACCGGCATTATCAATTACATTATAAGCAACACTCGCATTGTTCACATAAATTAAATATACTCCATAAGTTGAAGTTGCAGATCCGCCACCATAGTTATTTATGGTATTACCGTTATCATTTGCACCAACAACAATATTCTGATCATAATAGGCAGAAGAACTATAGCCTCTAACATAAACACCAACGTGTACATTGCTGATATAATTTTTATTTATTGTAATATTTTCATTACGTCCACTATTAGCAGTAACAATCAGTCCTGTGGCAGAAGATGTGGATGTGGTGCCATTGCTGACATAAATCCCCATAACATAACCGCTAGTGCCCTTTGTCATGGTAACATTACAGTTCTTTATGGTAACATACTGGCATCCATTGGTTACTGTAGGTTTATAAGTTAAGTAACCATACTCAATTGTAGATGTGGTTGCCTGAACATCAATACCATCTATAGTAATATAATCGGTACCATCCAATCTGACTATTGCATCGCCAAGACCGCCTAATACAGTTGTTGTATTGCTTCCGGCATCTGTTCTGGTAATTTTTGGATTTGCTCCAACTGTTGAAATGTCTTTCTGAAAAACAATTTCATTTCCAGCAATACCTGTTGCTGTGATGGTGAGCTGTGATGTAACTGCTTCAGTATAGCCAGCTGCAACATTAAATGTTACACCTCCCAATCCTACACCCTGAGCATTAAGATCTGCTATTGCCAAAGCAATAGTAGCATAATCATTTGCCCCTCCAGTCCCCGGGATGTTTTTTTGCCCCGTGAGTTGAGCATAAGAGCCTGTAAATAAGAAGACTCCTAAAACAAAAAGAATAAACTTTCTCATGATAAAAAATTTAAGTTAATATAAAAAATTAATAAATAAATTGTATAAATTTTCTAAGATATGATATTTGTTATTAAATATCAAACACTTAAATCAAACCACATAAGAATATGATTTGATTTTTTCAAAGTGTAAATATACTAAATCCATTTAGTTCGAATTATTTAGTTTAGCCTTTAACTCATATTTAACATATAAATATTTATATAACACTGAATACATGTAAATTAAA
>CAIZXK010000044.1 GCA_903936865.1 uncultured Bacteroidales bacterium
GGGGCTGTCTATTTAGGCAGCCCTTTTTTGTTGTGTTTTATATGCATAAAAAAAGCTGCCTTAAAAGACAGCTTTTCATATAAATAATAGAAAATTGTTTATTTAGAAATTACTAATTTTCTAATTGAATTAAACCCGTTGGACGTTTGGATTTTTACAGTATATATTCCTGATGACAGTTCTTCTTTGTTTAAATTTAGGATTCTACTACCACTAACAACATATTCTTCTGTAGAAACTCTTATTCCTGTATTATCAAATACTGATATAATAATTTTATCAGTTCTTGAATTTTTAATTTCTATGAATGCTTCAGAAGTTGCTGGATTTGGATAAATCTCACTTATTGAAGATTTATTGTTAACTTCATTTTCAATTCCAGTAATAATTGCACCATTGTTGTTTACATTTACTGAAATATTAGTAATGTTTGGATTTGTAGAACTTAATATTACAGGAAATGGGGTATAGTTTACACCTGCAATTTCAACATGAAGCTTATAAGTACCCATTGACAAATTAGTAAAACTAAAATTTCCACTAGCATCAGAATAATTTATTTTTATTGGAGAATCATTTTCATCAGTTAATATTAATTCAATATCTGATAATGGAAAATCTCCTTTAGTTCCAATCTGAGAAACATTACCTGTAACAGATCCATTTCCTGCACTTGGAGTAGGCATTTGAATCATGTATATGTTATAGAATACTGTACTTGCTGATGGGAATACAGGTGTTGCTGTAAACCAATTAATGGTATTTTGATAGAATGTCGGAGCAAATTGGCTGTAATTTGAAGCTGTTGAGTTCAAAGCTGCCTTTATCAGAAATGCAGGAGTTGTTGGTGGCATATTTAAGTAGAAGAATTGGAAAAATCCATTTGAATCCAAAGCTAATGTATCAACCAAAACGTAAGACATTGTTGCATTATTTGCTTGATAAACCAAAACATATCCATTTGAAACTACATAGTTACCAGCATAAACATAACCCTGAATTACATTTCCATTTGTGTTATTAACTGTAACAAACTGACAAGTAGTATCTGTACAAGCTGTTCCATTATTATTTGAAGTTATTGTTATCAAACATACAGTATAACCAATACTTCCTGCCGCAGGTTGAGTGTAAGTGTGAGTAACATATTGGCCGGTTGCTGTTGTTCCATCACCAAAATTCCAGTTATATGTAGTTGGATTTCCTGAATTTATAATACCTGAAAATGCATAATTTAAATTCTGGTGTGTAAAAGTAAATGAATTGGAGCAAGCATTTCCTGAATTTCCAACTGTAATGCTCTGACAATAATAGTCGGTACAAATAACTGTACCCAATGCATTTACAACTTTCATGGTAAGACAAACATTATACACATTTGCTGTGGAAGGATTATATGCAAAAGTATGAATTGGGTTTTGCAGAGTAGATGTAGTTCCATCACCAAAGTTCCATAAATAAAGCATCTGATAATTTAAATATGTAGTTGTAGAAGTGTTTGTAAAATGAAAAATATTTAATCCGGTCAAGGAATCAGGATAAGCTACAAAGCTTGCATTACAAGAGTTTGTATTATTATTTATTATAACAAATTGGCATGAACTATCAGAACAGGTTGTACCGGTATTTGTATTTGTTGTTACAGTATATAAGCAAACATTGTAACCATTTACACCTGATGATGGTGGAGCAAAGGTATGAGTTGCATTTTGTCCTGTTGCTGAAGTTCCATCTCCGAAATTCCAATAATAGGTTGTTGGATTATTGGAATTTACACTACCTGTAAAAGTAAATAAATTGCCTTGATTAATATAGGTTATTGTGTTCTGACAACCTGTACCTGAAGTGCCTACAGTTACATTCTGGCAAAAAGTATTAGTACATACAATTGTATTGTTTGAAGCCAATACTTTCATTGTCAGGCAAACATTATATACTCCTGAGGAATTTGGAGAAAAAGTGTGAGTTGGATTCATCGCTGATGATGTTGTTCCATCTCCAAAATTCCATAAATATACGATCTGGTAATTTGCGTAAGTTGAACTGGAAGTATTTAGAAAATGAAGCGTGTTTAACCCAGCCAATGAATCTGGATAAGCTATAAAACTGGCATTGCAGTTATTTGTTGATCCACCCTGAACAAAAATTGTATCACAATATGTTGATGTACAATTATTAGCTGTAGTAATTGTTAAACAAACAACAACTGCACCATTCAAAGTATAGCTATGTGATGGATTTTGTAAAGTTGATGATGTTCCATCTCCAAAATTCCAATACCATGAAACAGGATTTCCTGTTGAGAGATCATTGAAATTTACTGTATTCCCACTTGTAAACAGAGCTGTAAACATTGCATTACAATTTAATGTATTACTATAGCAAATAGAGAAATTTACCACATTCTGAGGATTAGCATTCGAAACAGTAGAAGAATGTACAACTCCATTGCAATCATAAGTTGAAACGATGTAAAATGTTGTTAATCCTGGTGCTGGAACTGTAACATTGGTAAAAGAATAGTATCCATTTGCATTTGTATTGGTTGTTGCTACAAACGGTATCATGCTGTTGCTATCAGATATAATGTAAACAGTATGATTAGCAATTGCTCCGCCATTAAGGTCGGTTACATAGCCTCCCACAAAAAATGGATTTTGAGCCTGCATACTAATAAAACTCAAAAAGGCAAAACAAAGAAGTAAAATTTTCTTTTTCATGATTATAAATTTTTATTGTTTAATTTTCAGTAAATATTTTTAAATAAATTTTTATTCTAAAGAGACTCATAAATGAAAAATGGTTGTATAAGCTTTAAATGATTTTTTTTGTTTGTAAAATTACTAATAAAATTAGGTCTATGTATTACATTTATCAAAAAAAATATTGTTTTTTATTTGATAATGATTACTTTATTCAATTTTTACTAATTTTTTTCTTGTAACATTTCCTTTATTATCGCATATTACAAGATAATATAATCCGGATTTTAAAGAAGTGATCTCCAATTGAATCTTTTCGTTGCTAAAACGGATATAAATATCTTCAGATATTACAATTTGTCCGTTAACATTAATTATTTTTAGTTTTGAATCTCCATAAATCATATTTTTAAATACAATTTCGACTTTATCTTTAGCCGGATTAGGGAATATTTTTAAATCAAAGTTTTTAGAAAAATTTTCATTTATTAAATTTGATTTTTGAAGATAAATATCTTTATTCCATTTATTAGCATTTAATACGATAGTTTCTGCATCTGCAAAATTGAGTTTATTTGGATAAAAACTTGAAATATAATTCTGTTGGAAATATATTGAATTAGAAACTAATTCGGCACTTACTTTATAATTACCAATTGTTTTTTGAAAAAACTGATAAAAACCCAATGAGTCAATATAACATGTTTCAATAATGTTTTGATTCATATCATATATATAGGCTATTGCAAAATCAACAGGTAACAAGCCTGCAAAAACGGTTCCTCCAAGATTGTACTTTAAAGGAATTGGAATTGAAGAACCAATATCTAATTTAGCAAGAAATAGGTCAGAAACTCCAATTGAATTATAAGTTGTTGAACCAAATTTTATGGATGGTTGACTAAAGAATCCACAAATATAAACTTTATTAGAATCGTTGATAAAAGAGCTGTTTAATTGACTTGAAGAATAATCTCCTGCTGAAATAGACGAATTATAAATTCCAAAACTATCGCATCGGGTTACAAAGATATTGGAATTTGCTATAGCTGGATTATTGAATTTTAAAAGGATAGTATTTCCCAGAACCAAAGTATCTTGTGTAAAATTTCCACTAATAATAAATCCATTTCCAGTTTTAAGAGCATTTATCTTTTTAATCGTAGCAGGAAAATTTTCAGCATCAATAAAATTTCCCTGCAAATCATATTCTAGGATGAAGTTTCCTGCAATAAGTTGATTATTTGCAATTGATAATTGCGTCTTATTATATCCTCCTATTATTATTTTGTTGTTTTTCAGACAGCTAATAGTTGTAATTTCATCATTATTCTGGCAAATTCCTTTTTTAACCCATTCTAAAATCCCATTTTGATTATATTTGGCAAAATAACCATCAGAAAATATAGCACCTGTTGATACTGAACTATTAATTAAGGAATCATTTGATGGCAAAAATAAATAATTTCCCGAAAAGGAAGCGGCTACATATACAGAACCAATGCTATCTACATCAATATCATTAATTTTGGTAATAAATGAATTTCCATTAGTCTTTTTTAACCAAACAACATTTCCTAGCTGAATATCAATTTTAGCAATAAATGAAAATTGCAAATTATTCCCCGTATTTATAACATTCTGATTACCAATATTAACTGAATCACCTAAACAATATCCGCCAATTAAAATTGAATTTGTTTTTTCGTCCCACTTTAAAGCAGAAATAGTATCATACCCCCAATATTTATTATTGATAAACATTACCCATTGAGCAATTCCTTGAGAAGAATATTTTACGAGAAATGATTTGCCTCCATTATTATGAGTATACGTGCTGTTTCCATCAAAAGAAACCATGTTAAATACTGAATTTGAATTATTTATAAAACCACACGCATAAATATTCCCATTATTATCCGTTACTATTTTATTTGAAGAAGTCCCTGTATTACAAATTGCTTTTTTTGCCCATATAACCTGTCCATTTTGATTGTATTTGGCTACAAAATAGTTAGATGAAAAGCTATTAGTGTCACTATTGCTGAGAAAAACATTATTTGTTCCAAGCATTATATAATTGCTTGTAAAAGTTCCTGCAATTATTACATCATTATTACTATCAACCGCAATACCAGTAGCTTTCTGGGTTTGATAGCCTCCGGCAGTTCTAGCCCATTCCCAGTTCATATTTGTTTGTGATTTCACAGGATTAAAAGCTATAATTATTGCCAATAGTATAAATAATTTCAGAATCCTTTTCATTTTTTAAAATTTATAGGATAATCCTGTTTTAATACCAAAAAGCCATGGTGATTTATTTCCATAACCAGAATTTATATCCATATTATCGTAAAATGGTTTGAAATGATAATATAAAATAGGCTCTGTACTTAAACCCCATCTTTTAGTAATATCATAAGAAAAACCAGCCGAAACAACAGCTGCCCATTTAATTCCATTAATAGATGTTTTGCTTGGTTCTATTTCTAACACTTTAATATATTGAGAAACTGGTAGTATCATTTCATCTTTTTCGGAAATTATTATTGTACATAAAAAACCTGATTTCAAAGAAAGTCTGAATTTGCCATAATTCCACTGATAACCTGCTAATATAGGGATATTTAAAAAAGAATATTTTTTGGATACATTGATAATTTCCTGATAAATAACAGAGTCATTAATAGTTACTGGATGTGTAACGTATTGAATTATTTCTCCTTGTGAATTGTAAATTACAGAATCAACATAATTAAATGTATTGTATTGATCTTTCTGAAATTGAACTTTGCTAACCAGATTGTCTGAAAATTTACTAAATGACATACCTGTTTGAAGTATCCAGTTTGAGTAATTATACTGATAATTAATGCCATATTGGTTTATAAATTGATTGTCAATGTATGAAAATGACTCTCTATTGTAAATTTTAAGATATGTAAAATCAATTCCAACAGAAGAATATCCTTTTCGGTCAGGTTTTTGTGAAGATTTTAGGTTCACTCTTTTAGGTTCAACACCATTGGATTCATTAATGGGATTTTGTATTTTAGTTGTATTTTCAATATTTGTTTTGTTCTCGGGTTTTAAATTGCTTTCTGCCTTATTGCTTTCTTGATTTTTTATGATTGATTCATTTTCAGTTGGTTTATGTTTAACTATTTCAACTGCCACTTTTAAATCATTGCTGCTCATTTCTTTTTGAGTCTTGTTTTTGGTTTCGTTATAAGGTAGATTATTTTGTGTTGTAGCAATTGATTTTTTCACTAAAGGATTAGGATTTTTTAAAATAGTTGTCTGATCAGCATTTTTTTTATTATTAACTTTTGTAATTTTCAGGTTTTTTAAAGCAATTGTTTTTTCTGGAAGTGATATTGGATTCTCATTTTTTTCATAAATAGTATTTATGCTTTTTTTATTTTCTTTATTTTCAGAAGATGTTGATAATGTTTTATAATCATTATTAGAGGTAGGTTGATCCAATAAAAGTATTTCTTTTTCACCAATTGATTTTATTTCTTTATTAAAAGTGTTTGAATTATTAATAAATACAAAAAACAAAATAGTAACAGAAATACCGATTCCTGCAAAAATGAAATAGTTGATATATTGGTAATAAGTTAATTTTAAATTTATTGATTTCCAAAGACTAATCTTTGGTGAATATTGAGGAAGCTGATTGAGATTATTGGAAACTCCCTGCAAATCAAGTTCCGTATCTATCCTAACCCACAAATCCAGGTCGGGTTTATGAACGGGTAAATTCGACAAATCTTTATTTGATAGATTTTCCATTATAGCCATTCGTTTTTAAGTTTTTCTTTCAATGTTTTTTTTGCATTAAAAAGCTGTGATTTTGACGTTCCTTCTGTAATATTCAGCATTTCAGCAATTTCCCTATGTTTATACCCTTCTACTTCGGCAAGTATAAAAATAGTTCTATATCCATCGGGTAGTGATAAAATTACTTTTTCGAGTATTTTTCCATCAATTTCATTTGCAATGAAGTCTGCTGAATCATGTTTTGTTTCCTGAAAAGTATCGAATAATTTCTGTATTTTCAGGTGTTTTAATGCAGTTCTAACAACTATTGTTTTAATCCATGCTCCCAACGTTGATTGTCTTTTGAATTGTTCAATCTTCTGAAACACTTGTATAAAAGCATCTTGTAATACATCATGGGCTTCGTCACGATTACTCAGGATACGATATGCCAATGTAAACATTGCATCACAATATTTATAGTAAAGCGTTTTTTGCTTTTGACGATCTTTTTTCAAACAACCATCAAGCAAATCCAGCTCTTCTGCTGACAAATTATAAGTAGAGTAAGTACTAACTTCCAAATCCCATTTTTTTTATAAAGAGATATAAAGCTAATATTTGGTTGTATGTGGATTTGAAAAATTAATGAATTTGTGATTTTACAATTGGAAAACCAATAAATAGATTTTTTTTATTAATTAGCAGTATAAATTGATTCTGGAATTTGTTTTTGTATGTTTAAAATAATTTTTTCTTTATACGAGTCTTTTTATAATGTAATTCCTTTTTATAAAAATAAAAAGCTGCCCGAAAGCAGCTTCTTATTTTTAAAACTTTGTAAAGAAAGAATTTACCCAAGCAATCCACCATTCTGGTAAATCTGCAACTGGGCATCATAGAACTGATTTAATTTTGCAGTTTTGTTGTTCCTTAAATTAGTTATTTCTCCGGAAATAAAATTCACACGAATATTATCACCATTTTGCAATTCAATTGCTTCCATTGTTCCTTCATTATATGTCAGAATTGGCAAAGCTGCATTAATGGCATTACGTTCGTAAATGGCTCCATAAGATTCAGCAATTATACATTGCACTCCTAAAGAAGTAAAACAATCTACAGCTTGCTGGCGCGAACTTCCTGCACCGAAATTTTTGGTTGTAACCACAATATCACCTGCTTTTGCCTGTTTAGCAAAATCTTCGTAACCTTTCAGGTTGTCGAAGGTATATTGTCCCATTTCTTTAATATCGGTAATGGTCAGATAACGATTATGATAAATCATATCGGTATCAATATCATCTTTTTGGATAAACCAAACACGACCTTCAACCTCAGTTTTTTTATTTCCTTTTTCAACTGATTTTTTCTCAGCATTTGCAGTAACAGTTCCTTTCTTTTCAAACACTGCCGGAGTTACTGCCAAGTCATCA
>CAIZXK010000045.1 GCA_903936865.1 uncultured Bacteroidales bacterium
CGTTGAAAATATCAATGGTTTCCAACTTATATTTATTACCCAGGTTGTAGTCGTTGATATCGTGAGCCGGAGTAATCTTCAAACAGCCTGTACCGAATTCGCGATCAACGTATTCATCGAAAATTACAGGAACAGCACGATTGATTAGCGGAACCAATACCTTTTTACCTTTAAGGTAAGCATAACGTTCGTCCTCGGGATGAACGCAAACAGCTGTATCGCCCAAAATGGTTTCGGGACGGGTAGTGGCAATGGTTATGAAATCATTACTATCCTCGATAAAATATTTCAGGTAGTATAGTTTTGAATTTACTTCTTTGTAAATTACTTCTTCATCAGAAACAGCGGTTAATGCCTTGGGATCCCAGTTAACCATACGAACTCCTCGATAAATCAGTCCTTTGCTGAACAAATCAACAAAAACCTGGATAACGGATTCGTACATATCTTCGTCCATGGTAAATTTGGTGCGGTTCCAGTCGCAGCTGGCTCCCAGTTTCTTTAACTGTTCCAAAATAATTCCACCATGTTTTTCTTTCCATTCCCAGGCATGTTGCAAAAATTCTTCACGACTGAGATCGGCTTTTTGAATGCCTTCGTCACGAAGTTTGGCAACTACTTTGGCTTCGGTAGCAATGGAAGCATGATCGGTGCCGGGAACCCAGCAGGCATTGAAGCCTTTCATGCGGGCACGGCGTATGATAACATCCTGAATGGTATTGTTGAGCATGTGACCCATGTGCAATACGCCCGTAACATTAGGCGGAGGTATTACGATGGTATAGGGTGGTTTTTCGTTAGGTTCCGAATGGAAATATCCTTTTTCCATCCAGTGTGCATACCACTTATTTTCGGTTTCCTGAGGATTATACTTAGGAGATATCTGCATTGTTCTTATTATGAATATTAAGTATGCAAAAATAAGAATTGTTTCGGAAAGTTTGGGAATTTTTTTTAAGTATGAAAATGTTATATATTTGCGGATAATAATTGTAATTAATTTTTATGAAATTCAAAGAAAGCAGCATACTTCTAATTAAATACTCCTTTTTATCAGTTTTTCAAGTAATATGTATATTTTTTTTTATAAGTTGCAATAGTAAACAATGCAATAAATCGATAAAGAAAGATGGAATTATTAACGTTTTTGGTCATGATTCTAAGCATCAATTTAAAATGGAGAAAACACATAATTTATATTCAGATGCATTAAAACAGAATGAAAAAGGAGAATATTTAAAAGCAATTGAAATATTAAATACGGTTGAAAAATTAGAAGCAGATGTACCAAAACTCTATTTGGATAGAGGTCTTGCTTATAGGAAATTAAATAATTTTAAAAAGGCTTTGGAAGATTATACAATAGCAATAGAACTTGATAGTACATTTTTTGAAGCTTTTGTAAATAGAGGAATGCTTTATTATAGAATTTCTGATAACAGAAAAGCTCTTGACGATTTTGATAAAGCAATAGAAATTAATCCAGATGAACCCGCAACTTATTTAAATAGAGGCTTAGTTAAATATGAAAATAAGCAACAAAATGAAGCATGTGAAGATTGGGCAAAAGCAAAAAAAATTGGATATAATGAGAAATATGATGATCAAATTGATATTTTAATATGTAAATATTGCAATTAATAAGTATGAAAAAAATAACATATTAAAAAAGGTGAACCAAGAGCCAAAAAAAAGCTAAGAAAGTAAATAAATTCTTTTGTATTTCATTCTAAAAAAATAATTTTCCAAAATTTAGTTAGTACCTAAAATCAGCAAGGATTTTTATTAGTGTTTTATTATTAACTGTTTACAATTCCGTATCATCATTGTATTTTTTTTAAAAAATTAGTCTAAGTACATGACAAAAATTGCAAAAAGTTTATATTTAGATTGTTATAATTAGTCAATAGATATTTAGAAAACAAATCAAGCCCATGTTTGAAA
>CAIZXK010000046.1 GCA_903936865.1 uncultured Bacteroidales bacterium
ACAGCAGACCAACTTGTCCCGTTGTTATTGGAAAGAAATACACCACCAGCAGTACCAGCAAAAATATTTGAGTTACTAATGACCAGAGAATTCACAGTTGTATTAATTAAACCCGAATTTACAGGAGTCCAGCTTGTTCCATTGTTAGTAGAAAGAAATACGCCTCCTTCATAAGTTCCTGCAAAAATATTTGTTCCATTTACAGCTATTGAAGTGATGTCGATGTTTGATGCAAATCCTGAGCTAACAGCTGTCCAGTTTGCACCATTATTAGTCGAAAGAAAGATTTCACTATATGATGCTGCAAATATATTTGTTCCACTAAAAGCAAAATATTTGATATATGTAAATGGAGGTAAACCAGAATTTATTGGAGTCCAGCTAACACCATTGTTACTTGATATAAATATACCTCCGTATGTTCCTGCAAAGATATTTGTTCCGTTTACAGCCAACGATAAAATTGTAGTATCTGTTAATCCATTGTTTACAGGAGTCCAATTTGCTCCATTGTTGGTTGAAAGATATACACCACCACTAGTACCAGCAAAAATAGCTGATCCACTTACAGCAAATGAATTAATGTTTAAACTTGATAAACCAGTATTTACAGCATTCCAATTTGCTCCATTGTTGGTTGATAGAAAAACTCCATTTCCATAAGTTCCGGCAAAGATATTAGTTCCATTAAAAGTAAAAGAAGTTAAAAACATATTCGATAGACTTGAATTTACTGGAGTCCAGCTTGTACCATTGTTTAAAGATAAAAAAACACTTCCAGCAAAGCTTGCTGCAATTATCTTTGTTCCGCTAATGGCCATTGACGTTACCGTACCACCATAAAGACCATTATTAACTGGTTGCCATTGTGCATTCGATACATTTATTGTAAAGATAGCTATTAATAAAATGTAAAACTTTTTCATGATATTTGTTTTTTATTGTTTAATTAATTTCTGCATTGTAACTTCTTTTTCATTTATTACTTTTACTAAATAAATTCCTTTTGCAAAGTCGCTAATGTTAAGCTCTGTTTGGGTTTGTTTTATAGTTTGTTGCAGAAGCAATTTACCATGTATATTATAAAATGAAACAGCTATATTTTTCAAATCATTTATGGATTGAAAATCTATTATTAGTTTATCTGAGGCAGGATTTGGATAGATAATAATTTGTGAATCATTATCTTTTTCGTCTATTGCAGAGGAAAATGAAATAAAATGAGCAATATAACAAGAACCAAAAACTACCGAAATTATATTTTTAGAAGAATAAATTAATAATAATCCAGATGAAGATAGCGCCCAATTGCTATTTTCCCACATTTCACCCTTTCCTGTAATTGAGTTCCCGTTGACATCGTATGTATAGGTGTATCTGCCCTCAGTTATCCAGATATTGTATTGCCAGGATTCAGATAATTCAGTAAGTTGGTTTCCATTGGCATCGAATGTATAAGTGTATCTCCAACTATTTTCCCAGGCATCAGTCAACCATGTTTCATATATTTCAGTAAGCAAATTCCCGTTGGCATTGTAAGTATAAGTGGATTTCCCACTATTTATCCAAGCATTGTTTTGCCAGTTTTCAGAAAAAAGAGTAATTATCTTTCCGTTGACATCATAAGTATAAGTGGATCTCCAACTATATACCCAAACATTGTTTAGCCAGTATTCAGATAATGCAATAAGCCTATTTCCATTGGCATCGTATGTATAAGTGAATCTCCTATTATTTACCCAAACATTATTTAACCAGTATTCAGATAATTCAGTAAGATTATTTCCATTGACATCATATGAATAAATGTATTTTTCATAATTTAACCAGACATTGTTTTGCCATTCCTGGAATAATCTGTTTAGTATGTTCCCGTTGGCATTGTATATATAAGAGGATTTCCAACTATTTACCCATGCATTGTTTACCCATTCTTCTGATATTTCAGTTAGTAAATTTCCATAGGCATCATAAATACAAGTTGATTTCCCTGAATTTATCCAAACATTATTTTGCCATAATTCAAAAAGAGAAGTAAGTAAATCCCCGTTATTATTAAAATTTTGAACAATTCGATAATCTTGATTATTTGCTGTATCATAAACAACAACGGTATCAACATTCCAGATTGTAGCCTTAGTTGCTTTTAAATTATGTTTTGTTTGAGAAATTGGATTTAACTGATTTGAGAATTTCGTGTTAAAAAGATTTTGTTTAGCATTTTTACAATGATTTGGTATAAAAGGATTTCTATACTGTGCTTGTGTATAATTGATTGCTAACAAAAACAATGCAATTACTAAAATATACTTTTTCATTGGTTATTGTTTTAAATTATTCTTTAATAAATTTTGAAACCATGATATTGTTATCATTATAAACTTTTATAATATAAACCCCTTTTGCAAAACTACTTATGTTAATTTCTATTTGTGATTGTTTTATGGTTTGTTGCAGAAGTAGCTGTCCTTGAATATCATAAATTATAATCTTTGAATCTTGAAAATCTTTAATGGATAGTAAATCAATGTGTAAAATGTCTTGTGTTGGATTTGGATAAAATTTAAAATCCTCTTCTTCAATTTTTTGTGCCATACCCATTCCTCCTCCATTAGTAGTTTTTAATATAGTTCCGTAATCTCCAACAGCATAACCTGTATTGGCATCAGTAAAAAAGACAGAATTTAAATTATTTGTTGTACCACTTGTTTGTGCTGTCCAGTTAATACCTCCGTTAGTTGTTTTTAGAATAGTACCGGCATGACCAACTGTAAATCCGGTATTGGCATTGAGGAAATAAACAGAATTTAATGTATTTGAAGTTCCTCTTGTCTGAGCGACCCAATTGAGACCTCCATTTGTTGTTTTTAGAATTGTCACAAAACCAACAGCATAACCAGTATCAGCATCTGTGAAATAAACTGAAAATAAATTATTTGTTGTACCACTTGTTTGTGCTGTCCAGTTATTACCTCCGTTAGTTGTTTTTAGAATTTTTCCATTACCACCAACAATATAACCTGTATTGACATCGGTGAAATAGATGGAATAAAAAGGAGGAGGGAGAGAAATACTTGATTGTTGTGTCCATGATGTGCCTCCATTGGTGGTTTTATAAATATCTCCCAGAGCACCCACAACATAACCTGTATTAACATCTGTGAAAAAAGCAGAAAATAATAATTGTAATGGAAACCCAGTTTGTACGGTCCAATTATTACCGCCATTAGTTGTTTTCAGAATAGTTTCTTCAGTTGAAAAATCTCCACCAATAGCATAACCTGTATTATTATTGATAAAAAAAACCGAATATAATGTGTTTGTTATACCACTTGTTTGTGTTGACCAGTTTGTACCTGCATTAGTTGTTTTTAAAATTTTACCACTCATGCCAACAATATAACCTATATTGGTATCAGAAAAAAAGACAGAATTTAAATTATTTGTTGTGCCACTTGTTAGTGCTGTCCATTGTGCATTTGCAATGTTTATTGTGAAGATTGTAATTATTAAAATGTAAAGCTTTTTCATGATTTTTGTTTTAAATTATTCTTTAATAAATTTTGAAACCATGATATTGTTATCATTATAAACTTTTATAATATAAACACCTTTTGCAAAACTACTTATGTTAATTTCTATTTGTGTTTGTTTTATGGCTTGCTGCAAAAGCAATTTACCTTGTATATTATAAATAGAAACAGTTATATTTTTCAAATCATTTATGGATTGAAAATCTATTATTAGTTTATCGGAAGAAGGATTTGGATAAATCGAAATGCTATTTGGCTTATGGAATTCATTTATTCCAACGTCATTATTTAATTTCCCAAGAAAAATATCACAAAACCCTACATTAGTCAATGTAGTGGTTCCAAAAACCATGGTGGGACTACAAAATAATCCAGTCACATAAGTATTACCAAAAACATCTACAACAACTGAATTTAAGTAATCATTACCATTACCTCCAGTACTTTTTGCCCAAAAAACATTACCATCAGTATCATATTTAGCAAGAAAAATATCCTCATAACCCATATTCATCAAAGTAGTGGAGCCAAAAATCAGGGTGGAACTTAAAAAACTTCCTGCTAAATAAATATTTCCTGAAGCATCTACTGCAACGGAATACGCTTTATCATCACCATTACCTCCTGCTCTTATTGCCCAAACCACATTACCAGCAGCATTGTATTTAGCAAGAAAAATATCCTCAGAACCAGTACTTGTCAAAATAGCTGAGTCAAAAATCAGGTTGAAACTTGAAAAATATCCTGCCAAATAATTATTCCCGTATGCATCTACTGCAATGGACACCGCTTCATCTAATCCAGTTCCTCCTGCACTTTTTGCCCAAATCACATTTCCGGCGGCATCGTATTTCACAAGAAATATATCCCCGGAACCCGCATTCGTTAAATTTGTAGAACCAAAGATCAGGGTTGGACTTTCATAATATCCTGCTAGATAAATATTTCCGGAAGCATCCATTGAAAAAGACCCTGCTCCATCTAAACCTGTTCCTCCTGCACTTTTTGCCCAAACTACATTACCGACGGTATCGTATTTTGCAAGAAATATATCCCCGTAACCCGCATTCGTTAAAGTTGTAGAACCAAAGATCAGGGTTGGACTTTCATAATATCCTGCCAGATAAATATTTCCGGTAGCATCCTTTGAAAAAGAACCTGCTGCATCATCCCCTGTACCACCAGCACTTTTTGCCCAAACCACATTTCCGGTAGCATCATATTTTGCAATAAAAATATCTCGATAACCCAAATTCGTCAATGTATTGGAACCAAAGGCGATAGTTGGACTAGAGAACCATCCTGTCACATAAGTATTTCCATTAGCATCTACCTTAACAGACCTCATTTCATCATCATTTGCTCCTCCAGCACTTTTTGCCCAAACCACATTACCGATGGCATCATATTTTGCAAGAAACATGTCTCTAGACCCAGCATTTGTCAAAGTATTAGTGCCAAAGGTAATAGAGGGACTTGAAAAAAATCCTGATACATAAGTATTTCCGTTTGCATCTACAGCAACTGATTTTGCAAAATCAAAATCCGTTCCTCCTGCACTTTTTGCCCATAGCCAGTTTGGTGCTTGCGCATAAGATAGCATGCTCAAAAAGCTAATTGTTGCTAAAAGTAAAATTATTTTTTTCATAAAAACCTCCTTTAAAAAATTATTATTTTGATAATTAATAAAAAGATTGCTACTAATAAAATGTGAATCTTTTTCATAATATTTGTTTTAAATTATTCTTTAATAAATTTAGAAAACATGATATTGCTTTTATTAGAAACTTTAATAACATACATCCCTTTAGCTATGCTGCTAATGTTAATTTCTGCATTCTCTGATTTCAGTCCTTGTTGCATAAGCAATTGACCTTGCATATTATAAATAGAAACAGTTATATTTTTCAAATCAGTTATTGATTGAAAAACTATTGTAAGTATATCAGTGGCAGGGTTTGGGTAAAAAAATGTATTTGTATTATTTAATGAATTAAGATGAATCCCAATTGTTGAAGAGAAATTAGCAACAAGGTTTCTATTTCCTGTTACATTAAAGGTATAATTGGTATCTGTACTAACAATATTTCCATTCTCTGTCCAATTTATAAAGGAATAAGCTAAATTTGAGATTGCCTTAACAGTGCATAACTGATTGAAGGTAAACAACCCACCACCTGTGGTAGTCCCACCAATAGATGGATTTGCTGAAGTTGTAATTGTGTCATATGGTGTAATGAAATTCGCAAACAGATTCCTGTTTGCAGTAACAGTAAAAGTATAACTTGTATCAACACTTATAATATTATTATTCTCAGTCCAGTTCAGAAACGTATAACCAACATTAGCTGATGCATGCATTGTACAAGATTGACCAATGTTATAGATACCGCTACCAGTAGTATTTCCTCCATAGGTTGGATTTGAAATAGTTGTGATAGTATCTAAAAGTGATTGTTTCCAAACCCCTGAACCTGAAGTCCCAGCATAAATATTTGTACCATTCATTAATAATGAATAGACAGATGTATTTACTAAACCTGTATTTACTGCAGTCCAGTTAGTCCCATTGTTGGACGAAATAAACACACCTCCTTCTGAAGTTCCTGCATAAATATCCGTCCCATTTATTGCTAATGCATTGATTATTGTATCAGTTAATCCATTATTAGCAGCAGTCCAGTTCGTGCCGCTATTAGTGGATAAAAAAACACCGCTACCATTTGTTCCAGCAAACATATATAATCCATTTATTACAAGTGACTTAATTTTATAATTTGTTAATCCATTATTGATAGTTGTCCAGGTTGTACCGTTGTTGGTGGATAGAAAAATTCCATTATTTTCAGTTCCGGCTAATATATTTGTTCCATTTACTGCTAAGGATTTGATGTATAGATTTGTTAAGCCTGAATTCACCGCAGTCCAGCTTGTGCCATTATTAGTTGATAGAAATACTCCACCACCACCTGTCCCAGCATAAATATTTGTTCCACTCACTGCCAATGAATTGACGAATTTATTAACTAAACCTGAATTTACGGCAGTCCAGTTAGCACCATTGTTTGTGGATAGAAATACACCATAGTTATTATCAGAACCTGCAAAGATATTTGTCCCAGTTGTAGCAATTGACGCTATATATGAAGGGGAGTTATATGGGATAATTATGCCATTATTGATTGATACCCAATTTGCGCCATTATCAGTAGAAAGAAATATACCAGAAAAGGTCCCAGCAAAAAGAGAGCTTCCACTTCTGGATAATGTGTAAACAGTTGTACAAACCATATTAGAATTAGCTGTAGTCCATGTAAAACCAGCGTCAGTTGATAAAAACAAACCATTATTAGTTCCAGCAATAATATTTGACCCGATAGCTAAAAGTGACTTAACCCATGTATTTAATCCATTTGTAACTTGAGACCAAGTTGTACCATTATTTGTAGATTTAAATAAACCCTCTACACTTGCAGTACCAGCATAGATATTTGCCCCAACAACAGCTAATGATGTGATAATCAAACTATTTATAAATCCATTATTTACAGCAGCCCAACTTGTACCATTATTTGAAGACAAAAATACACCGCTTCCAGTTCCAGCAAAAATATTATTACCGCTTACTACTATTGAAGTTACACCTAATCCTGTTAGCCCATTATTAACAGCAGCCCAACTTATGCCATTATTAGAGGACAAGAATATGCCACCATTAGCAGTCCCTGCAAATATATTGCTTCCACTAATGGCTAACGACCTAATATTAGTATTTGTTAATCCAGTATTTACAGCAATCCAGCTTGATCCGTTATTTGTAGATAGAAATACACCTCCATAGTTAGTTCCAGCAAATATATTTGCCCCACTTATGGCTAATGAAAATATATTTAAATTTGTTAATCCATTATTAACTGCAGTCCAAGTTGTTCCATTATTTGTAGATAGAAAAACGCCCCCCCCACCTGTTCCAGCAAAAATATTTGTCCCATTCACAGCTAATGATAATACTCTTAATTTTGTTAATCCATTATTTACAGTAGTCCAGTTAATACCGTTATCCGTTGATAGAAATATACCACCACCTGTTCCAGCAAATAAATTATTCCCACTTGAAACTAAGGCATATACAACCCCACCTTGAGGTCCATTGGTTTGCTGCCATTGAGCATTCGATACATTTAATGTAAAGATTGTAATAATTAAAATGTAAATGGTTTTCATATTATTTTTTTATTTATTCATTTACGAATCTTGAAAAATATTGGTCAACGTCTGTAGAAATACAAATAAAATAAGTTCCTTTGGCTAAGTTGCTGATGTTAATGTCTATTTGCGGTTGCTTAATAGCTTCTTGCAGAAGTAGTTGTCCTTGAATATTATAAATGGATAGCGTAGAATTTTGCAAATCAATTATTTGCTTGACATTTATTGTAAGTTTATCTGAAACTGGATTTGGATAAATTAAAAACCTATGTTGGTTTTTATTTATTTCAGCTATCCCAATTTCTCCGCCATTAAAAGTTTTAAGAATAATATTCCCCCAAACCCATTGATTACCACCAACTATATATCCTATGTTGGTATTAATAAAAAAAACTGATCTTAAACTTTTTGCAGTATTTGAATTTTGAGATATCCATGTTGTACCTCCATTTATTGTTTTTAGAATTACTCCCAATTCACCAGCAATGTATCCCGTATTGAAATCTGTAAAATAAATAGAATGTAAATCTTGAGCAGTTCCCGAACTAATACTTAACCAGGTACTTCCTCCATCTATGGTTTTTAAAATTATACCACTTTCGCCAACAGCATATCCTGTATTAACATCAGTAAAATAAACAGAATTTAAATTTTTGGTTGTTCCCGAAATCAAACTTCCCCAAGTTGTACCAGCATTCGTTGTTTTTAATATTGTACCAGTACCACCAACTATATAACCAATATTTTCACCAATAAAATGGACTGAAGTTAAATGACGTGTACTCCCTGAATACTGTGCACTCCATAAATTACCTGAATTTATTGTTTTCAATATAGTTCCATTACAGCCAACTGCATACAACGTATTGGCATCTGTATAGCAAATTGAAAGTAACCAGCTATAATGTTCATAAATTGAAAGCATATTATTCCAGGTAGAACCTCCATTAGTTGTTTTTAGAATAACTGCATATCCAACACCATCCTTACC
>CAIZXK010000047.1 GCA_903936865.1 uncultured Bacteroidales bacterium
AACCACATAATCATTTTTATACAATTATTCCTCCTTTGAAAACCTCCATGTTTTTTTTAAATAATAATGTTATAATTATATTAAAATTAGTATTAAATCCACAGCAATTTGATTTAAATAAATGGCAACCTCCCAAATTTGTAAAATAATATTCCCTTTTATTTTACTTTAATTTATTTTTTACAATCAATAGTTTTATGGAAAAAGAAAAAAACAGAGTAGCAATGCTATCTGTGATTGCTGCATTTTTTTTAACGACATTTAAATTTACAATAGGTTTTCTTACCGGAAGTATAGGAATACTTTCTGAAGCTTTGCATTCTGCCTTAGATTTTGTAGCTGCAGCAATTACTTGGTTCTCTGTAAGAATATCAGACAAACCTGCAGATGAGGATCATCATTATGGACATGGTAAAATAGAAAATTTATCAGCTTTAATTGAAACATTACTTTTATTAATTACTTGTATTTGGATAATTTATGAAGCAACGAATCGTTTAATTTCCGGGAAAACTCATATAGAAATTAACGCATGGAGTTATATTGTGATAATAATTTCAATAGTAATAGATATATCCAGATCAAGAGCCTTAAAAAGGGTTGCAAAAAAATACAATAGTCAGGCATTAGAAGCAGATGCATTACACTTCTCAACTGATATCTGGAGTTCTATTGTTGTATTAATTGGTTTAATTTGTGCTAATTTCAACATTTTTATTGCCGATAGTATTGCAGCTCTTTTAGTAGCATTTATAGTAATTTCTGTATCATACAGGCTTGGCAAAAGATCAATAAATGTTTTGTTAGATAGTGTTCCTGGTGATATTTACAAAACAACAAAAGAATTGCTAACTAATTTTAATGGTATAGAATCTTATTCAAATTTAAGAATCAGGGCATCAGGAGCTGATATTTTTATTGATGTAACAATACATGTAAATAATGATCTAAGTATTATTGAAGCACATAATATTAGTGAAAATATTGAAAAGAAAATTAACCTGACAATAGAGCGAAGTAGCACAACAATACATATTGAACCAAATTAATATTTTGATATATAGAATTATACGCTTTTTTGTTAGCAATTTATAATAATTTATAACAAACTAAAAAAATGAAAACTTATATTTGGGGAATCCCCACGCGTTTATTTCATTGGCTTTTAGCTACAGGTTTTATTATTGCATATATTTTAAGTGATTTTGAAGATTATATGAATTTTCATTTTGCATTTGGACTTATGGTTGGTGTTTTAATTATTTTCAGATTGATTTATGGCTTAATTGGACCAAAATATTCCCTTTTTAATAATTTCCCAATTGGTCTAAGAAACCAAATTAATTTTATTAAAACCTTTTTCGATAATTCAAAGAAATATACAGGTCATAATCCGCCAGCTTCTTTCGTGATGATTTTGATTTTTATTGTTGGTATTAGCTGTAGTTTAAGTGGTTATCTATTATATAAATCTAATTTTTCTGAAAATATATTGTTTTTTAATAAAGAGATTTTTGAGGAAATTCATGAAATTTTTGCTAATTTGCTTTTAGGTTTGGTGATTTTACATCTATTAGGTATAATTTCTGATACTATTTTTCATTATAAGGTTGGTACTTTAAAATCAATTTTTACTGGATTCAAAAATATTGAAGATGAAAATATTAAATCAAATTTATTCTTAAAAATATTTGCAGTAATTTGGTTTACAGCTGCTATTTTTATTTTTTATCAGGCATATAATTTCACTAAAATTTCTGAAAATGAAGTGGAACAACAAAATTCAATTCAAAGTGAAGATGAGGATGATTAGAATTTATTTTGCTTATTAAAAAAATGTAATTATAAATTATTCAATATCTAAATCAGGATTACTAAGCATTAAAATAAATTGGTTTATATTGATATTTATTAATAATGAAGATTTTTATGAGATTTTTTATTAATTTTACAAAGTATATCAATTTACAATTCAATTAAATGATTAAAATTGTAATATCTTAAAAATTTTAAGTATGTCAAAAACAGCTCACAGACTTTTTATTTTCTTGTTAGCATTCATTGTTATCGTTGTGTTTATATATATAACGTACATAGGTTCTTCATTTTACAAAACAAGTATTGAGGAAAGATTTTTTCATCAGGATTATAAAGCATTAAAACCCAGCGGAGTACTTGGGCACGGATTTGGTATTTTTGGATCTGCTTTTATGCTGATAGGTGTTTTGGTATATATGCTTCGAAAACGATTCAGAACTTTTTCCAGAATAGGTTTATTGAAACATTGGTTGGAATTTCATATTTTTTTATGCACTTTAGGGCCGATTTTGGTGCTTTACCACACTTCATTTAAGTTTGGAGGTATTGTTGCCATCAGTTTCTGGAGCATGGTTGCTGTTTTTGCAAGTGGAATAATAGGTAGGTTCATTTACATTCAAATTCCAAGAACTATAGAAGGACGGGAATTAAGTTTAAGTGAAGTTAATAATTTGAAAACTGATATTGAAGCAACTTTAAAACACAGTGTTAATCTAGATAATGAAAGTTACGACCAAATTATTAAACTTACAAAAAAGAGAGTTGGAATTTACCATAAAAACTTTTTAATTAGCTTTTTCAAAACCATAAATGAGGATAGAAAAGCTTTAAAACATGTAAAATCAATTATAAAGCATAGTAATCTCAACAAGAATGAATATAAAAACTTAATAAATCTTCTGAAAAATGAAATTTCGTTAAACAGGAAAATAGAAAGGCTTACAACCATGCAGAATCTTTTAAAATACTGGCATGTTGCACATTTGCCTTTTGCCTTTATTATGTTGATTGTGATGATAGTTCATGTGGTAATTGCCATTATGTTTGGTTCAAAATGGATATTTTAAATTATGGAAATACTAATAGAAAACATTATTATTTATTCTTCAATTTTTATTCTTTGCTTGTTTGCAATTGTATATTATTTATGGAGAGAAAAAAGAAATTCAAAAATTGTTGAAGAAAAAATCAAGATTGCAAAAGCTGATGGTCTTTATGAACCTGTTTCGTTGCATCCGGTTGTAGATGAGAATAGTTGCATAAAAACAGGAGCTTGTATTGCAGCTTGTCCCGAAAAAGACATTTTGGGTATAAAAAATGGAAAAGCTACCATAATTAATGCTTCAAGATGTATTGGACATGGAGCCTGTTTTCATGCATGCCCTACTGAGGCTATTACACTATGTATCGGAACAGAAAAAAGAGGTGTTGATTTACCACATGTGAATAAAAATTTCGAAACAAATGTTCATGGAATTTATATTGCCGGCGAATTAGGTGGAATGGGTTTAATAAAGAATTCTGTTGAACAGGGCAAACAAGCTGTTGATAATATTGCTAAATCAATTGAAAAAGGTTTAAATGCAACCTATGATTTAATTATTGTAGGTGCTGGTCCAGCTGGTATTTCAGCATCTTTGGCTGCTAAAAAGCATAATTTGAATGCATTGATTTTAGAACAGGATACGTTGGGAGGAACTGTTTTTACATTTCCCAGATCAAAAATAGTTATGACATCTCCTATGGATTTGCCTCTTTTTGGAAAAGTAAAATTATTCGAAACTTCTAAAACCGAATTACTTGATTTATGGGAATCTGTTATCAGTAAGAATGACATTCTTATAAAAGAAAATTCTAAAGTTGAGGAAATTACAAATCAAAATAATGTGTTTAAAATCAAAACATTATCAGGAGACGAATATACAGCCAAAAAAATATTATTAGCAATAGGACGACGTGGATCTCCAAGAAAACTAAATATTCCAGGTGAAAATTCAGAAAAAGTTGCTTATCGCCTTTTGGATCCTGAAATTATAAAAGACAAAAATATATTGGTTGTTGGTGGTGGTGATTCTGCTATAGAATCAGCTCTCTTACTGGCTGATCAAAATAAGGTTATCTTATCTTATCGAAGCGAAGCTTTTAATCGTATAAAACAGGCAAACAACATAAAAATAATGGAAGCAATTGAAAAAGGAAGTATTGATGTTAGATTTAATACAAATCCGGTTTCTATTGAAAAAGATGAAGTTACAATTTCAAATAACAATGGTGAAATTATTTCTGTTAAAAATGATTTGGTTTATATTTTTGCTGGAGGTGAACTCCCCACACAGTTTCTCCAGAAAGCAGGAATACAAATCACCAGAAAATTTGGAGATGCAATTTTAAAACATTAGTATTTAAAGAAAATCATAAATATCATGAAAGTTGGTAAATTTATATATATCCTATTAATAAGCTATTTACTCGGAGGGAATTGCATGGCACAGATTTCTCCCGGCGAATTGTCAAGTGTTCATAGTCATCTGGAAGGAATTTCCAATTGTACGAAATGCCATGTTGTTGGTGAAAAATTATCAAACAGTAAATGCCTGGATTGTCATAAAGAATTGAAAGTTAGGATATTTCAAAACAAAGGTTATCATTCTTCTGTGGAGGTAAAAGGAAAGGAATGTGCAAGTTGCCATAGCGATCATCATGGAAAAAACTTTAAAATCATAAAGTTTGACGAAAAAACATTCAATCATAATTTAACCGGTTTTAACCTGACGGGAGCACATAGCAAAAAGGCCTGTAAAGATTGCCATAACTTCAAACATATTAAAATTCAAAGTATTAAAAACAAAAAATTTACTTTTTTAGGACTTACTACGGATTGTAAAAATTGTCATGAAGATTATCATCAAAAAACTTTGTCCGAAAATTGCAGTAACTGCCATGATGCCAATGCATTTAAACCTGCAACAAAATTTAACCATACAAGATCCAGCTATCAATTAACTGGTAAACATAAAACCGTTGAATGTATTAAATGCCATAAAATTGAAACAAGAAATGGATTAAAATTTCAGATATTTAAAGGATTACAATATAGTAAATGTACAAACTGCCATGTGGATGTTCATAAGGATAAATTTGGACAAAATTGCACCCAATGTCATACAAACGAATCATTTACAGTTAATAAACAACTCAACAACTTTGATCATTCGAAAACAAAATACATACTTGAAGATAAACACTTGACCGTTAACTGCAAATTATGCCATAAGCAAAAATACACAACACCTTTAAAACATGATAAATGTACTGATTGTCATAAGGATTATCACCTTGGACAATTTGCGAAAAATGGAATTTCACCAGATTGTTCGGCATGCCACAATCACAAGGGTTTTGTAAATTCATTATATACTATTGAGCAACACAACAAAAGTGTTTTCGCATTACAAGGTGCACATAATGCAGTTCCATGTTTTGATTGTCACAAAAAAACAGAGAAATGGCAATTCCGGGAAATAGGGAAAAAATGTGTGGATTGTCACAAAAATATTCATGCTGATTTCATCAGTAAAAAATATTATCCTGAAAACGATTGCCAGATTTGTCATTCCAATAATAGTTGGAATGAAATAAAATTTGAGCATTCAAAAACGAACTTTGAGTTGAAAGGAGTTCATAAATTACAAACTTGTAGCAGCTGTCATTTTAAGATAAATTCAGATGGATTAAAAGTGCAGAAATTTGCTAATTTATCAGTAAATTGTTCAAATTGCCATATTGACAAACATTACAAACAGTTTGAAAAAGAAGGTGTTACTGATTGTAATCGATGCCATGAGTTTGATAACTGGAAAGCTGTAAAATTCAACCATAACAATACTGCTTTCAAATTAGATGGAAAACATGAGAAAGTTGAATGTAAAAAATGTCATAAACCAACAGAAATAAACAAAATCAATTATATACTTTATAAAATCAGTGTAAAATGCGAATCTTGTCATTCATAATCTGGTCTTTTTTGCTTTACTTAATTGGAAGTTTTTCTGAAGAATCACCTCATGGTAAAGATTTTAAAATAAGTTGCAGCACTTGTCATAGTTCAACTAGCTGGGAACTTGATAAAAAGATTTATTCATTCAATCATTCTACGACCAAGATGCCATTAATAGGTCAGCATAAAGAAATAAACTGCAAATTATGCCATAAAAGTCTGGTTTTTTCAGAAGCAAAATCAAAAACGGAATGTGTAAGCTGCCATGCTGATATTCACAGCCAAACAGTTGGTAATAATTGTGATAAATGTCATACACCTGATTCCTGGATTGTAAATAATATTACTGAGATACATCAGCAAAGCAGATTTCCTTTAGTGGGTGTACATTCCATGAAAGATTGCCAGAAATGTCATAAATCAGAATCTCTGCATCGTTATGAAGTCCTGGGTGTTGAATGTATTGATTGCCATAGGGAAAATTACTTGGCAACCACCAAACCAAATCATGTTTCTTCAAATATGTCAACTGATTGTTCTCAATGTCACTATATCTATTCATACAATTGGGGAGTAGCAGGATTTAACCATGATCTTTTTCCTCTAAAATTAGGTCATTCAAATGTTGATTGTTCAAAGTGTCATGTTAATAATAATTTTACAAACACACCCACAGATTGCTACGCTTGTCATCAAGGGAATTATAATTCAGCTACAAATCCAGTTCATTCCGGAGGATGTTTTTCTACAAATTGTTTATTATGTCATAATACAAACCCTGGCTGGAAACCAGTTACATTACAGCATAATAACTATTTTTCACTTACCTTAGGTCATTCAAATGTTGAGTGTTCTAAATGTCATGTTAATAATAATTGTAATGTTCCAACTGATTGTTATTCATGTCATAAACAGAACTATAATGCAACTACAAACCCGGTTCATACACCTGGATGTTATTCTACAGATTGTTTAAAATGTCACACAACAATTCCTGGATGGAAACCTACAAGTTTTAATCATAATAGCTATTTCCCAATATCTTCAGGAGATCACAGTGGTATTTCCTGTATTGAATGTCACACGAATCCTGCAAATTGTAATTATAGCTGTATAGATTGTCATGAACATAGTCAATCCTCAATGAATAGTGAACATAACGGAGTAAATGGATATTCATGGGTGAGTTCAAAATGCTACTTATGCCATCCAACAGGACAAAGTAAATAATGTATTTAAATATATAAGAATGAAGTATCTATTTATAATAATTTTTGTTTTTATGTGTAGTTTGGGTATAAATGCTCAAATAACATCTGAAGGGACTGTATCTTTTGTAAGTTCACAAAGCACCTATATTAAATATAAATCTACAGCAGGTTTTTTAATAGGTGATACTCTGTTTACAAGTATAAATAATCAACTTATTCCTACATTGTTAATTAAGAATCTTTCATCAACATCTGTTGTATGTAGTTCAATTTCTTCATTTAAATTTAATATAAATGATAAAATTTATGCAAAATCAAAAGTTCAGAGTAAAAGTCAGGAGAAAGAAAAAACATTAAATAGAGATACGTTGCCTAAAACTTTGGATTCTACAATATTTGCTGAAAAAGAAAAGGTAAAAGTTACATCTCACAAGCAAAGAGTTAGTGGTCAAATTGGAGTTTCAAGTTCTTCCAATTTTTCAAATACACCCACAAGCAGTTCATATATTGCTAATTATTCACTTTCGTTAAATATAAATAATATTGCAGATTCAAAACTTTCGTTCGAAAGTAATATCTTATACAGACAAGAAAATGGAGAATGGAGTAATGTGCAGAAGAATATTTTTAATGGGTTAAAAATCTATAATTTATCCTTAAAATATGATTTAAATAAAAGCTCATTTATTAGTTTTGGCAGAAAGATTAATTCGAATATATCAAACATTGGGGCAATAGATGGTTTGCAATATGAAAAATCTATTAAAAGTTTTTATATAGGTGGTTTTTTAGGTTCACGCCCACATTATTCAGATTACAGTTTCAATATCAACCTAATGCAATTTGGTGCCTATTTCGGCCATAACTTTCTGACTTCAAAAGGTAGTATGCAAAACTCAATAGCTATTGTTGAGCAAACAAATCATTCAAAAACCGACCGTCGATTTTTGTATTTTCAACATAGTAACTCATTAGTGAAAAATGTTCATATATTTTATAGTTTAGAATTAGACTTATATAAAGTGATAAATGAACAAAAGCAGAATACATTGAGCTTAACAAGTAATTATTTTTCGTTAAGATACCGTCCTTTTAAAAAGTTGACATTATCAGGCACTTACGACTCTCGAAAGAATGTAATATATTACGAAACAGATAAAAATTACCTTAGCACATTAATTGAGTCAGAAACAAGACAAGGTCTTAGCATTCAGGCTAATTATACCATTACTCAGAAAATTTATGCTGGAGCAAAAGTTGGTTATAGATTTCAGAAAAGTGATCCAAAACCTACTAAAAACTCTAATGTATTTATTTCTTTCAGAGATATTTTTAAATCTCAACTATCAACAACATTGTCAGTTACAATGCTGGAATCAAATTATTTGAATGGTAATATTTATAATGTAAGATTTTCCCGTGGTTTTAAGTCAGGGAAAATAGAT
>CAIZXK010000048.1 GCA_903936865.1 uncultured Bacteroidales bacterium
AACCGGAACATGCAATGCTCCACCCACTCCTGCAACAGCTGTTCCAATGGCCGTATCCATCTGCCCTTTGTTAATCCCATCGGAATTTACGGTTCCCGAAGCTACATTTACCAGCTTTTTGCTGTTGATGTCCAGGTCTGCATCAATGTGCAGCTGCTTTGAACTACGAATTTTTGTACTCATTTTTATTAAAAATTAAATTGGTTAAACAATACTTTTATTATATACTGCCAGTATCACATCACCCTCCAGCGGAGCTTCATCCAGCTGAATGCTAAGGTTATCCAGAACAGTAAATTCCTTTTCATTTATGCCGTTTACAAATACGATTAAAGTGCCCAGCTTAAAGGCTTCCGGAGTGCGGAATATCCGGTTCAGTCCGTTTACATTTCCGGTCATTATTACGGTAGTAACTGCATCGGTAAAATTGTCGGCAAACGGAATGTTACCGGCTGCTATGTCATAGCTCGTTTTTGTTCTTACGATAAAGTTCTTTTGCGAATAGCTGTAAAATGAATTACCTTCCACCGTATCCATAAGATTCCAGATAAACCCACTCCATTCTGCTATTTTCAATGCATTATCACCATTCACTATAAAATACCGATCGCCTGAATTCATTCCGGCATCGGGCAAATCGGCACAAATTGAAATTACTGGCTTTAAAGTAAGAATGGCCAGATCCTGTTTCAATACTTCCAGTGGTTGGGTTTCTGGATTTCCGCCACCGGGAGTTCGTCTGTAGAAAATACTTCCTCCCTGTACATCCGCCATCTTGGCAAGCGTAACCGCTTTGGCAGCAATAAGCGTTGCACCATCACCACTGGAAGTTACATCTCCACTATGATTAGGATGCACGTATTCACTTCCACCACCACCCAATGCAATGCCACTTCCCCAGCTTCCAGCTGTTTTTGGACCGTAAAGCAGTAAATTCTGTTTGTCCAGGTAATAGTTTCCATCTACTCCCAGCAAATCAGGATCGGGAGCACCGCTTCCAATAATTAAATTATCCGGATTTGATGAAGGAGTTACCAGGTCAAGTATCTGCTGAATGCTGATCAAAAAAGGAATTCCATCTTTGCTCACTACCAATTCATGCAAAGCTGTCAGCAGTGCTTCCCTGCCAACATCTTTAATATCTATGTACGTTAATTCGTCTGCCATTTTGCTGTGTGTTTTTTAAATTTGATGATAGGTAATTAATGAATCGGAATATAATGCGGCTAAGTTTCCGTGGGTTATCACTACAGGGCTAGCCACCCATTCGGGCACTACTGCCAGTTCATCCGTTTCCACTGCCGGTAATTCGGTGAGCCTGCTGTAGTGTTCGTATTTGTCTTCTTCCGCATAGTAAAAATCGAAAGAAAAATCATTCAGTTCACCTATTGTATTTTTTGTGTCAACTTTGGGTAGTAAAATTCTTTTGTTCACACCGTTTACAATATGATATCTGTTTATGGTGCTAAAGAAATCCAATGCCCATATGCGAAAAGTTTCCGTTTTTAAGTAACCCGTGTTTTTACTGAAAACCCGATGATATTCCAGCTCATATTCCTTTGTAATGTCATTGAATACAGCTGTTGACACCGTGTGTTCGTCGCTGTTTTCCATCCATCCGTTAAAACGAATTACATCCACTCCACCCAAGCTGTTTTCAAACAGAAACAAATCGTCGAAGCGATCGTAAGCATCCGTAAGCTGATAGCGTTGCACATAGCTCAGTTTAACTCCTGCCAGCGTTTCTGCCCAAACTTCAATATGTGTTGGTTTCAATGTTGGAGGGTTCATGTATCCACGCAAATGGCTGTACTTCATGTTCAGGCTATAGCATCTGCCGGTACTCATGGTATAAAGGGTGGTTTGCTGTGTTGCAGCTACATTGTTGACTGTATAGTAATATTTTACCCTTATGCGGCAATCGGTAGTTGCAAAATAGGTCAGCCATTGGGGTTCCTGGTATTTTACTTTCATATCCTGTGGTTGCCAGGTTAGGAAGTTGCTTTTGAAAAATGCATCTGCAAGCGGCAATATGCCATCCATCCCCGATTTTACTACCTTAAAAGTGTGCACTAACACATTGTTTATAAAGATGGTAAAAGTGGCATAGGCATTAAGCTGCTGATACATATTTACAGTGGGAATATCAATAGATAAGGTAGAATCTATCAGTTGCTTCAGCTCTACTTTAAATTTACCGGTATTGTCGGGAAAATAGACTTCGTTCAGCATTTCAATTCCGTTTTTCTTCAGCACAAATGAAGTTGCATCACTGGCACTTACTACCAACGGGGATACATTGCCACTAAAACTCAAGGTTGCCGGATATGAAATGATAGTTGCCATTGCTTAAACCAGTTTTTTATAAAGTTTTAACCCTCCAAAACCCAAGGCAATGCCAAGGATAAGCATAAATATTCTACCCAAAACAATCTGAAAACCCTGCCATTTGGTTAATTCCTTTTCTACAGGATAGGGTTGCGGAACAGGAACCGAACGGCTTATTACCCTGACAATTACCTGGTAGGATATTGAATCTGACGGTTTTACTATTTTAGAACTTAGGATTCCGTTGCTGAAGCTGAAATTATTCTGCAAACCTTTGGTTGAACCTATGTTCAGTTGCTTTAGTATGGCATTATTATTTGAATCACAGGCTATCATGGCATAAAACCAGGCACTGTCAGCTGGCAGTTGAACGTATTTTGTTTCTACTCCTGTGGAATCAGAGTTTTCCAATACAATGGGAGCTGTCAGGGTTTCTTTTTTTGTTTTGCAACTTATCAATAAGCTGAAAAGCATTACGAAAAGTATAATTTTTTTCATTATTAAAATTGAATTTCTTTTGTTGGATCCACTTTTTCACCGTAGAAATTGGTAAGTGTAAAATGCAAATGAGGTCCGGTACTGGCTCCGGTGCTTCCTACTTTGGCAATGGTTTCTCCTTGCTTTACTAGTTGCCCTGTTCTAACGAGTTGTTCCGATAAATGGCAGTATCCGGTTTTAAAACCGTTATAATGTTTTACAATTATGGATAAGCCACCCCCATAGGTTTTATCTTCCCAAACGGATTCCACTTTGCCGTCTGCCGGAGCAAAAACAGGAGTACCCAGCTTTGCTGCGATATCCACTCCGTTATGAAATTTCCTTGACTTATGAACCGGATGGATTCTCCAACCGAAAGGACTGGTAATTTTACCTTTAACAGGCACTGTCATTTCTGTCATTTTCTTTATTATTAAGGTTAATACTATCGGCAGCTTTCTTTTCAAAAAGCTTATAAATTTTCATAAAAACAGGCTCATTGGTAATTTTGGTAATATTCTCGAAAACCGATTTTATTTCTACCATACACACAAAACCACCGATAATCTGTACCAGGTGAGCAAACTGTAAGTTAAAGGTAACTTCCATAGTATGAGCCATAAGAACAGCCATAATGTACCAGAACATTTTTATTACGGTTTTCCGCATTTTGCGGCTTTCGATGGGAATATTATTTTTACGGGCTGCCCATATAGCACTCAGGCAATCAATTAATATAAAGATAAGCATTACATGAATAATGGTAGCAATGGGAGCGAAATAGCTTAAAATGAAAGTCAGAAATAGTTGTAGTTTGCTATACATTGTTTTTATGAGTAAAAAATTATGCAGCAAATCTAGTTTCAAGCTATAAAATAAAAAAGGACAAATATAAAAACGAAAAACCCGCTAAGCACAACCATTGCCTAGCGGGTTTTTATTAGAAATGAATAGTTGATTAGGCTCTCCCTGTCAGCTAATTACTGGCAGGGCAGTCTACTCGATTGGGCACAGTTATTTGTCTTTTTCTAATTTGTCTTCTGCTTCTATAAGTGGTCTATGCCATTCCCATAGTTCTTCCATTGTTTTAATGTTTGATGGCACAGGGTTAGATTCACTAAATGACTCAGCAGGAGAGCTTGGTAAATAATGTTGAAAATAGCTTTCGCTAGTTCTGCGTGGATTAAGTGCTAACGAAGAACTGAAATAGTCAGTTGAATAGTCATAATGATGAGAATGTATAAAGTGATCCCACCTTTTGGTAACTGTTTCTTCATCTTGAATATCAATTATTTCAAATTGCTCCATGTTTCTAGCATCATACCCACCATATGCATCATCTAATAATTTTACAGCTTCTACATCTGTGTCCGGTGCACCATATCCAAAAACAGTTACTAATTTGGTTGAATCATCATGCAGCCAGTATTTAAGTCTTCCCCACTCTTTTGAAATAAATTCGTCATCATTATAATTCTTTTCTTTTACAGGATAGAGTAGTTTTGTTGGTTTGAAATAACCTCCATCTCGTCTAGCATACATCCCTGCAGGACCACTCCGTTTGTCTTCTGCACTATAGCCTAAAGCTACACTACCATGTAAGAACGACATGTGAGGCAAGTCTTTAGTGAATTTTCTATTTCGGCAATATGCTTGAAAGAGGAATGGATCCCAGTTAAATGTTGCAATCAAGTCTCTTGGTCTAAGAGATAATACCAGATGGTCATAAATTGTTGGTTCATCTGGCAATTTCATATTTGAAAAGTATTTTTTTATCCTTCTATTGATTTCAATGATTTCATTAGATTTTGGATCCTTTTCGTATAGATTGCTATAGATAATTTCAAAATTATTTGCTTTGAGACTCGGATCAATTGAATTTACTATATCCTGAAGACCAACGATTTCTACGAAATTGTCCATAGAAGGTAATTTCTTGCCAGTTGGTTCTTGGTTACGCAATGTCGAAGCAATACTTGCGCCAGCACCAAGTATTACTACATGTCCGCCCCCTCGAAAAACTGTTTTAATTCTGTCTTCCTTTGTTAATCCACTCATATTGCAATTTTTATAATTGTGCCCAACGGATTGGCGGTATGTTTTTGTTGCCGATTTCGAAGCACAAACCTGTCAAGTTAAAAAAAGTTTATTAGATGCAGAAACGCTGAAACCTGCACTATCTCGGCAATAAAATATACCGCCTGTGTGTGCCCTGCATGAGCTGA
>CAIZXK010000049.1 GCA_903936865.1 uncultured Bacteroidales bacterium
TGGCATTTAAAATTACTTTTACCGTGTCGTTTGTGCAAAATATTGTATCTGTTATTTTTATTTTTATATCAAGAGCCTTATAAATCATAAAACTATCTATAATGGCATTATTGAAATCATATGTTTTAAAATTAAGTGTATCGCCTTCAACAGTTACATTTACATAATGCATTATATCTAAACTCTTGGCAATAAACCATCCTGTTCCGGCTGAAACGCTTGGTGCTCCGGCCGATCCTGCCACTATCTGACAACGTCCGTTATTTGAACAATGTCCATAAGCTGAAACTCCCGAATTAGTTGAAATATTTATGTTTATAGGTTTTGATCTTTGATAATTATGGGTATGTCCGTTAAAGATAACCTCAACTCCATAATCATCAAATGCTTTCCACCAGGTAGGGATATATGCATCCATTTCTCCAACATGTGATGGACTTGTAAAAAAAGGTTTATGAAAGAATACAATCCTCCATTTTTTATCTTTATTGTTTTCAAGTGTATTTATCAGCCAGTTATATTGAACTGTATTGCCCGGATCGTTGCTGTTTAAACAGATAAAAATGGAATTTCCAACGGTAAAAGAATAATACAATTCATTGCCCGGATTTGATGGAAGTACCATAAAATTCCGGAAATTACTTGCACTCGCATCACTGTTAACATCATGGTTTCCTGTGTTGTAATAAACCAGGTTCTTTTCTAAAAAGTTTTTCCCATTTGCAAACCATCCATCCCAGTCAGTTGTACTACCACCAGAATTTACAAGATCACCACCAAAAAGTACAAAATCAGAAGGTCTTACTGCATTTGAAATGGTATTCCAGTCGCTTAAATTGGTGCGGCTATCTCCCAACGCATTAAAATTAAAATGATCCGCATCCTTTTCTTTGGCTGAATAAAAAACTTTGTCGGGAGTCCAGCCTAACGTATTGGAATCCCAAAAAGAATAATGGATAACTGTATCTTTTAGTAGATTAGGAAACGTATAATCATAAAGATAGTTGGAATAATTGTTTCGCTTAATTCCTGCATACTTGCCTGATAAATAAGCTGTATCGTAACCCCATTTTATACTGTCTGATAAGCCGGCATTATGCCAGGTAATGGTTAATCCATTCAGAGGCAAATCTAATGAACCGAAATGTATCTGGTTTATGGTAGATGTGTTAGGTGTAATATTTATTGCACCGGTATGGGCAATTATTTCCATATTAAATCCTATATCACTACTGCTTAAGCTGGATTGATGTACTTCTACTGCAACGGTATTGCTTCCGTTCTGAATGGCAGATACCGGAATAAAAAACTGCTGATAGCTGCTCTCGTTACCATCCGAACTTGCTAATGTATTATATGTGATAATTCCCGAAGGCATGTTTAGTCTTTTTACCTCAACACCATTAATATAGAAAACAGCACCATCATCAATAAGTGCGTTTACTTCAAAATTGGTTTCTGTTCCGGTTACAATATAATCAAATGTTTTTCTGAAATAATAGCTAGGGTATTTATTACTGGAATTATTTCCATAGCTAATGGTTGTTACTATTGCCTCTGCCGATATGCTTCCATAACCAAAAAGTGCATTTCCAGTAAGCCATAACGAATCGTTATATGCTGCATTATGCCATGATGAGTCAGGATTAATTCCTGTTGCATTGTATTTCCAGCTACTTCCTCTTGTAATTGGTTGTGCTGAAAGAAAATCAATTATTAGAAATAGTAAAACTATAACTAATAGTGTTTTATGATTGGTGGTTTTTTTTATCATTAACTGTAATCAAGTATAAATTGGCAATATTTGCAAAAATAATTAATTTATTAAACATTTAAACTTAGTTATAACAATATAAGCAATAAAAGGTTTTGAAAACTAATCGTATTGTAAATGCCTTTAAATTCATGAATATTATTTCAATAGTTTATTGAACTTTGACCTGGTTTTTTCTTGCAAAAAAAATCAATTGATAATTAATACATTATACATGTAACTGCAATTTTGTCAAAGTTTGCAATATCAGCATTTAAAAAAGTTCAACGAAGAAAAAGCAATTCTTAGAAGTCCCGTTTAGTCTTGTTCTGTTTTTTTCATTTCCACGTGTAGATGAACTTCATTTTTTTCGTATTTTTTCGGAATCGGCATCATCAAATTTTCATAATTTTCTTTTGAAAAACGGATGGTATCGGCATCTTTTTTATAAACCTTTACCTTAAAAATTCCTTTTTCATCGCTTAGGGTTTCCTTGTTCTTTTGTCCGGCAACTATAACAACACCAGTTATTGGAAGCAAACTTACTGCATCGGTAATCTCACCTTTTACCCAAATGGTATAGCGGTTTTTTCGTCCCGGACGCTCATCACGAATACGGGCATTTTTATATTCGGTGTAAAAGCTCTGTTGTTTTTCTTTGTATATCAACATGAGCGGATCAATAATATTGCGGAGTATAAGCCGGGTTTCGTTTACTATTTCGGGAATCAGCTTTACATGTTCAGCTCGGTTGTTAATCAATTTTTCGCGTTCCGGTTTTATGGTAAAAAATTCCTGCAAATCGATACTAAGTTCTGATAGTTGTTCAGCCGTTATTCCGAATGGCAAAAGTTCTGTTTTCAGTAAATCGGCTCTTTCGCTTATTTGCTTTATCTCAACATAAAATCTATCGTCAGTCATTCGTGTTAGCACCGACCTGGAATACTTCAACAGCTTCGCATCTTCCGCTTTATTATTCATACTATAGAATAACCTAAGCGATTCTTTGATCATAAAACCCAATTCTTCGAGTTTGGATCTTAAACTTTTTTTTCCTACTGTTATTGAATTCGTTTTATTACGTGATAATGTCGATGATGCATCAATTAAATTGATATTGTCTGATAATATTTTTATTTGTTTGCTTATTATCTGGTTATCTTCCCAGATTGTTTTATATTTTTCAAATGTTTTATTAACAAAGTCAAACATTAAATAGTATGTGTAATCAATATTTTTCATTTGAAATGAGATTAA
>CAIZXK010000050.1 GCA_903936865.1 uncultured Bacteroidales bacterium
TATTTTTGGCTTTTATTTATTATCAATAATTAATCTGTTTTATGAAAAAAATAATATTGTCTTTCGTCTTTTTATTTGTTTTTTTAACAGCTAAGTCAGCTTATTTTGAAAGACTTTCATATATAATTACTCAACCAAATGGAAAAACTATTAATTGCTTTGTTTCGGGTGATGAGTTTTTTAACTGGATACACGATGATGAAGGCTATACCATAATACAAGCTTCTGACGGATATTATTATTATGCAATTCAGGACGGTGATTTTCTTAAACCATCTCAATATATTGCAAATACAGTAAATCCGGCAAGCATTGGATTAAAAAAATGGACAAAAATTTCAGAATCTGAGTATTATCGCAGACGTGATGAGATGTTTAAAGATGAAATCAAAGACAAAAGTAGTATTTCAAAAGCTCCACATTCAGGTATTTTAAATAATCTGGTAATTTATATCAGATTTTCAGACGATGCTGAAATTACAACTTCACGTCAGGCTTATGATGTTAAATTTAATTCATTAACTACAAACTCTTTAAATTCCTATTATAAAGAAGTTTCCTATAATTATCTTAATATTAGCAGTACCCACTATCCTTACTGTGCTTTAACCACTAATTTGTCATATCAGGATAGTCATCCCCGAAGTTATTTTCAACCTTATAATGCCACAACAAATCCAAATGGTTATTTCAGTTCACAACGAACCGAAAGGGAACATCAGTTATTAGCAGATGCTATTGATTGGTTAAATATAAATTCTCCGGTAGATGTATCTTTAAATCTGGATGGAGATGGTGATGATAAAGTTGATAATGTATGTTTTGTAATTAAAGGAAATAGTGGTGCATGGAGTAATTTATTATGGGCTCACAGGTGGAATTTATATTCTCAGAATGTTTATATTAACGGGAAAAGAGTTTATGATTATACTTTTCAGCCTGAAAATCAAGTAACAGTAAAGACTTTATGTCATGAAATGTTTCATGCATTGGGAGCTCCTGATTTGTATCACTATAATAATCAGGGAGTAATTTCACCAGCAGGCGGTTGGGATTTGATGGAAAGTGGGGGAGGACACATGCTCACTTATATGAAGTGGAAATATTCCAATCATACCTGGATAAGCAATATTCCCCAAATTACATCAACAGGTACTTATACCTTAAAACCAATTACATCATCAACAAATAATTGCTATAAAATAGCTTCACCATATTCAGCAAATGAATATTTTATGGTAGAATACAGAAATAAATCAGGTCTTCTTGAAACTAATATTCCTGCTTCAGGATTAATTGTTTACAGAATTGATACAACGATTAAAGGAAATTCAAATGGACCTCCGGACGAAGTATATATTTACAGACCTGATGGAACGAATACAGTAAATGGAAATCTAAACCTTGCAAATTTTTCATCTTCAAACGGAAGAACCTCAATTAACGACTCAACAAATCCATCATGCTTTTTGCAAACCGGTGGAATAGGAGGGCTTAACTTATCAAATGTAACCGATATAGATACAACAATTTCTTTTGATATTACATTTCCATTGCCTTGTAATCCACCCAGTAATCAAGCAACTACGTTTACTTCATCTGCTATAACAAGTAGTTCGATGTCAATTGGTTTTAACCGTGGAAATGGAAACTCTGTTTTGGTTATGGCAAGAGCATGGAATGCCGTTAATGCGATTCCTGTTAATGGTTTAACTTATATTGCTGATACCACTTTTGGAAATGGAATTCAAATAGGATCCGGTAATTATGTTGTTTATAACGGAATCGGAAATTTTGTTAATCTTTCACTCGCTTCAGGAACGCTTTATCATTTCGCAGTATTTGAATATGATACCATTACAAAATGTTATAGTCCAAATGCTTTAACGGGAAATGCTACTACGCTTTGTATACCTTTATCTATCGCTTCTCAACCGGTTTATTCTCAAAGTTTTTGCACTCCAACACCTAATGCTACTATTACTGTTGTGTTAAATGGTTCTAATCCAATAAAATATAAATGGCAGTATAATGATAATGGATTATGGAAAAATACTACAAATGATAGCCCTATGGGAGCTATTTATACAAATTCCAGTACATCTTCTATGTCAATCAAGGATATAGTTTTTTCTGGAACTTATCAGTATCGCTGTAATCTGAGCAATTGCTCTGGTTTATATAAAGATACATCAAATATATCTACACTAATTGTAAATGAAACACCTCCTGTAGCTGTTTTAACTCAATCGGGCGATACATTGATTTCCAGTGCTAATACCGGAAATCAATGGTATGAACTATCTTTAGGCAAGTTGACAGGAGTTGTTGGAAATACCTATGTTCCAACTCAAAACGGAGGATATTTTGTATATGTAACTCAAAATGGATGCATGTCTCCAAATAAATCCAATACAATATATTATAATAATACCGGACTATTCTCAAATTTAAAAGATCAGTTTCAAGTTACTATTTCTCCTAATCCATTTTCCGATAAAGTAATATTCGAATATACAATTACAGAAAACGAGGATGTTGAATTAGGTATATTTGATATAAGTGGCCAAAACATTATGACAATTGTAAAGGAAAAACAAAGCAAAGGAATACATTCTATGCTAATAGATTTTTCTAAAATTGGAAAAGGCTTATATTTTTATAACCTTAAATCAAGAGAGAAACAGCAAAAAGGCAAATTAATTCGTTTGTAAGTGAAGATAGCTGAAGGGTTTTTTGCTTATATTAATTGATGATTAAATGAAAAGTAAATACGTTTATAAAACATATCTTGCCTTTCCAATTAGAGTTGCAGGAGCATTAACTGTTGCTTTTTCAATTATAGTTTCAATTAAAAATGAATTTACATTTTTCTCATTTCTTGTAATTGTTTTTGGTTTATTATTGCTTCTTTTAAAAAATGGATTTGTAATTAATTCTAAAAATAAAAATGTAACTAAAATATTTTCGATTGGATTAATAGTACCCTATTCAAAACAAAATCTATCCGATAGAATTATATCTGTAAAAGTCAAAAAGATTTCATATGATATTAAATATAAACCAAATCCTTTAACTAATATTACACCAAATTTAATAAAGAAAAAAGGCTATTATGTCGCATTCGTTTTGAAAAATAATGAATTTTATTTCCTTAAATACTATTATAATATTGATGATGCAATTTCTTTAGCAAATAAAGTTTCAAAGGCTTTAGAATTATCATTTAA
>CAIZXK010000051.1 GCA_903936865.1 uncultured Bacteroidales bacterium
GCCTTGACCAGATGCCAGACAGCCTTCATGACCATCAAAATCCATGTGGTCTAAACCGGTTTCATTAAAAAACTTTGCAAGATTTACTGCAATTTCCCTCTGCAAATCGAGATTCGGAAAAAAAACTTTATATGCATGATCATAAAGTTTGCCTACTGTGTCATATTTGTAATGCGATGAAATTTTTGTATTAAAACTACCACGTTGACAATCTATCAATTTGTATGGTGCATCAGAACTAACATTTTTATAACGTATAATTTCATTTCCAATTTTTACAGCATGCAAATTATTGAAATTCTGATTATTAAAATACTCGTTGGTAGAAACAGGGATCTCTTTTGTATTTTCGTCAATATCAGCATCAAGCAATCCAAACCCTGTTAAGGCAAGTCTTTTGTCGGGTATAGGAGAAATATATTTATCATCTGTATTTATAAAATTAGTCAACGTATGAACACCAAGATGCAAACCTGCAGCTTTAGCTTTATTTACGCATTTTTTTATACCGGTATTTCCATTTGGGAATGAAACCGTATCCAGATTATAATGTCCCCAGTTAGTAAACGGTCCACTATGATATAAAGAAATTAAACCTGCTCTTTTTGTAAAATTTATTAATGTGTCAATATTTCTTTCTGTGTAATCTGCTATCAGATAGGAATGTCCACGCTGAAATATTTTTTTTATCCAAATTCCATTAATTGTAGGGTGAGGTAATTCTTCTGCTAATTCAATTTTCTCAATCCAATCCAGTGTTTTATCCTCATCACAACTGAATAATGCAATTTTACTTCCAACTACAGTTTCTCCTTTTATAGGAATTACTGGTGTATTCTTATTTTCACCATTCCAACTGTCAATGTATCTTTCTATTTCTCTATTGATTGAGTATGCCTGGATATTGCTTCCCCATTTTTTTTCTATGGCAGCCATACCTCTTGCAAAAGGATTTCCTTCAGCTGAATAATCACCACCATCAGTCTTAACATTTAATACCTGCAGTCCAATAGCCACATTTTCATTTCTTACGACTCCTATTATTTCGCCTATTGATTTTTTGATATTTAATGGAATAGGTCCCCAAACAATAGCTTCAATTTTATCTTTGGGTTCAGCTTTTACTATCTCAAATGTCAAATGAGTCTTCTTTACTGAAATTCTAACATCAATCGTTAATAAAGAACTATACTTTAATGTAATGATATGATTATTTTTATTATAAACCGAAATAATAGGTGCAAATTTTTTCCCTTGAGAAATCAAAGTAACTAAAGGCGAAATTGTATCTTTTGACAAATAGTTCTGTTTGGTTTTCTGATTTATAATATCTGTAAAAAAACCTTTATTATCAATTACAATCTTTAAGTCACCGGCTTTGAAATCTGTCTGCGCTTTTAAATTAAAAATTAATACGATGATTAACAGACATGTAAAACTAATGTGTTTCATTTGAATTTGTTTAAATAGTTACTTTTTGTTTTTTGTAATAGTTTTCAATAAAATACCAACATTTCCGGTATTATATTCTGGTGTATAATTTTCCGGTTTTACTTTTCCCGGATTATTTACCGAAAATGCTGCAAAAATTGCCAAAGGCTGTCCATTAGCATCTGTATAAACAAAAGGTCTTTCCAGATTTGACAATTCCAGCATTGTGTTATTTTTTAATAGCAGTTGTCTTTTTGAAATCAGTGGATTTTTTGCAGCTTCCCAATTAGTTGCATTTAAGGAGGTTATCAGAGCAATTCCGCCAAACTGTGAAATCAGTTTTTTGCTGTTAGAATAATATTTTACAGCTGCATAAAATCTTTTAAGTTTATAATCATACCAAAGGCAAGGGTCTTCACAGGCCATATCAGGCTCAGTAAAAACTTTGGATAATAATTTAAACTGACCGTCAGGTTTGTCTGAAACAGCTATCCATAAAGTCATATTCCCAACATTGGGCATTCTTGATTTAAAAATCATATAATATTTATCATCAGGACCTTGAGTAACTGATGGATTGTTTACTATTTCGAAAGTATTTACACCGTCAGGACTTATTAATGGTTGGTCTAATTTAGTAAAATTACCTTTTATAAAATCTTCGGGCGAATCAGCAATTGCTACTCCGATTTTTTGGGTACAGTTGTATCTGAGCCAATGTAAATCTTCTTTGCTAAGTTGGCTATTTACGTCAAAATCAGAATTATACGAATTAGAAATATAATACAAATAGCATTTGCCATTAAAGCAGCGAACCTGAGGATTGTGATATGTAAATCGGTCCCAATGTTCTGGATTTCCGTTTCCTTTCAGCACAGTTCCTTGAATTTTATATGGCCCCGTCAGATTATCAGAAACTGCATAAGCTATTTCGCTGTATTTCAGCCATCCTTTAAACCCATTAAAAATATAATTCATTGAATCGTCATCCAAATTTCGTTTACCATGTGCCCAACGACTGAAAAACATATGATATTTTCCATCCTTTCCTTTAACCACCGAACTACCCCAAATATAATAAGAATCAGATAATAACATATTATTAGTATCCACTTGTGTCAGCATCTGATTCAAATTCAGATTATCCTGTGCACTGACGTAACTGTGTAATATTATATTGATTATAAGAATAATAACGAATAAATATAGTTTTCTATAGTTGGATAATTTTCCCATGATTAGACTTCATTATAATACAAAATAACGTAATTTTATTTAGATAAAAAGTTAATAATAGTTGAACTTATTTTAAAAATTAAAAAAGTCTAACTTTAAAACTACTGCTATAAATTAAATTTAAATTGAAGTTATTGCAATTGAATAATTTTAATAGCTGGTTATATCAATTTTTTAATAAATTTGTATTATATTTTAATAATTTAACTTATTAAAAAAAGTATGAAAAAAATACTGATTTTAAATGCTTTAATTATAGCAATATTACTGTCGTGCAAAAAGGAAACAACTATTATCAATAATCCTTTACCTGATCAAATTTACTACAGAGATATTTCACCGGATACAACTTTTAATTCAGTTCAATATTACTTAACTTTTCCACTTGGAATAGGCGAACCCTTTCCTGAAGATACCACTGTAACTTATTTGTTAGATATCGATTCAAATTTCATAAGCGATTATGAATTTTCTGTAAATCATTACTTTTATATGCAAACAAGCCATGATAAATATTACCATTATACTAATCAGGTCAAATCTTTATCTCCAACCGATTCAATTGCAGTTATATCTAAAAATTCTTCAAATGCTTTAGCTCTTAAAGAAGGTGATATTATAAGTAACAATCTAAATTATAGCAACGCAGCGAATCTGCTTTTAAATTTACAGGGAGTTCCAATCTCTTATGTTTTTAGTGGCGATTACCTTGTAATTAAAAGATGCATCAATAATACAACTATGCTTGGCTGGATAAAATTAAAGTTAGCTCAAAAAAACGGTTTAACAATTGAGGAATTTGCTTTCAATAAAACAAATAGTAATTCAATAATCTGCGGCCAGAAATATTAATATTCTCAATATTTGTATAATATAAGTTTTATATCATCAGTATAAGTTCACCAATCTCTTTTTTTTATTCCACAGCTTTTTAATAACTTTGCGGCTTAAAAATCAAATAATCGCATTAAAAATATCAATTTATGATAACCAACGAATTATTAAATCCGAAGAGTATAGTTGTTGTCGGAGCTTCAAATGATATCGAAAAACCAGGTGGTAAAATTCTCAAAAATATTATCGATGGAAATTTTAAAGGTTCTTTATATGTTTCCAATCCAAAGGAAGATGAAATACAGGGCGTTAAAAGTTACCGCAATTCTTCCGATTTACCACAAGTTGATCTTGCCATATTAGCAATTGCAGCCAAATATATTCCCGATACTGTTGAATTACTTACACAGCAAAAAGGAACAAAAGCATTTATCATCCTTTCTGCAGGTTTCAGTGAAGAAAGCCACGAAGGTAAGATATTGGAAGATAAAGTAGTTGAGTTAATCAACAAAGTGAATGGATCGTTGATAGGTCCAAATTGTGTTGGGATTTTAACACCGGCACATCATAGTATTTTTACGTTACCTATCCCGAAATTAGACACTAAAGGTTGCGATTTTATTTCAGGTTCAGGAGCTACTGCCTGTTTTATTATGGAAGCAGGAATTCCTAAAGGTTTAACCTTTTCCAATGTGTTTTCAGTAGGAAACTCTGCTCAAATGGGTGTAGAAGAAATATTACAATACTTAGATGAAACTTATGAAGAAGGAATAAGTTCAAAAGTAAAACTATTGTATATTGAAAATATTTCGAAACCCGCTTTATTGCTAAAACATGCTTCATCTTTAATTAAAAAAGGATGTCGTATAGCGGCAGTAAAAGCAGGTACTTCAGAAGCCGGAAGCCGTGCGGCTTCTTCTCATACAGGAGCTTTGGCAAGTTCAGATGTTGCTGTTGATGCATTATTTCAAAAAGCAGGAATTGTTCGTTGTTATGGTCGTGAAGATTTAATTAGCGTAGCTTCGGTATTTATGTATCCTGAACTGAAAGGAAAGAATATTGCAATCATTACACATGCAGGTGGTCCGGCAGTAATGCTAACCGATGCTTTATCAAAAGGCGGATTAAATATTCCACATATCGAAAACCCTAAATCACAGGAATTGTTAACCAAACTTTTCCCTGGTTCATCAGTTGCAAATCCGATAGATTTTCTGGCAACAGGAACTGCTGAACAATTGGGAACTATAATCGATTATGTTGATACTTTTGATGAAATCGATGGTATGGCAATAATTTTCGGCACACCCGGTTTATTCAAATTGTATGATGTTTACAATGTGTTGAGCGAAAAAATGAAGACTGCTAAGAAACCAATATTTCCAGTACTTCCTTCTACATTAACAGCCAAAGAAGAAGTAGAAGATTTCATTTCTAAAGGATGGGTTAATTTCCCCGATGAAGTTACATTGGGCAATGCATTGGCAAAAGTATATTATACCGGCAAACCGATGTTGAATAAGAGTTGTACATCGCATGTTGACGAAGCATTAATAAGAGCTATTATTGATACGAGCGAAAATGGTTATTTAGCTCCCGAAGCTGTTCAGGGATTATTGGATGCTGCCGGAATTCCTCGTGCTGGCGAAGCTGTAGTAACTACAAAAGAAGAAGCTATTGCCGAAGCTACCCGATTAGGTTATCCTGTAGTAATGAAAGTGGTAGGTCCTGTTCATAAATCAGATGTGGGGGGTGTCGTTTTGAATGTTAAAGGTTCAGATATTGCTGCTAAAGAATTTGAACGCATGATTCAGATTAAAGATACAACCGCAATACTTATTCAACCCATGCTTTCGGGAACAGAATTATTTGTAGGCGCAAATTACGAAGACAAGTTCGGACATCTTGTAATGTGCGGAATGGGGGGTATTTTTATCGAAGTGCTGAAAGATGTAAGTGCTGGATTAATTCCAATTGGTAAACCTGAAGCTACCAAAATGATACGAAATTTAAAAAGTTACAAAATAATTCAGGGAGTTCGCGGTCAGGAAGGAATCAGTGAAGAAGTTTTTGCTGAAGTTATCAATTCAGTTTCCACATTATTAACTGTTGCACCCGAAATAAAAGAAATGGATATCAATCCGTTACTTGGAAAAAAAGACAAAATTGTTGCCGTGGATGCCCGTATCAGAATAGAAAAATAATTTTCAAATAAATCTATAAAAAACGCTTTTGTTATATAACAGAAGCGTTTTTTATTTCACTGGAAAAATATTTTGTATATTTGTACTCTAATTAAATTTATAAAAGATGAAAAACTCATTAGGCAGCCGTTTGAAAATCATTGCATTATCGTTACTAATAATGGCAATGACCATATTAATGTATAGCAACGATTCCGATTTTAAATATTGGATTGGTGTAATTATTATCTTTGTTGTATTAGTAATAATGAATTACGAATACATCATTTTATTTAAGAAGAACAAAAACGAAAATCAATAATAGTTAAGTTTTTCTCTTTTCTTTTTTAGCAGCAGGAAACAATATGTTATTTAATATCAACCTATAACCAGGAGAATTAGGAAAAAGACTCAAATCTGTAGGAGGATCACCTACCAGATGTTCATAATCTTCAGGATCGTGACCACCATAAAAAGTCCATGTTCCCTTTCCAAAATCACCATGAATATATCTGGCTTCATTTAAAGCCTTATTTTCCCCCATAATCAGCACATTAGATTTTACAAATTGCTTTCTAAAAGCTGTGGTTTGTCCCATAAAACCCTTTATTACCATTTCATGATTCTGACATAACATGGCAGGAACCCAATCCCATTTTGCTGAAAAATCAAAAAGTGTAAAAAAATCTTTATCCGGTCCAGGTCTTCCTCTTGTTTGTGTAGCATCAATTGAAGAAATTTCGTATTCCATTGGATTGGTAACCAATGTAAAATCCTTAAAGGCAAAACAATTGTTATAGTCCAACTGAGAATGAGCATTTGGAGCCAATGGATCTCCATCAAACATGTGATCGCAAATATCTGTATGCTCAGCAGCCAATGCAACATCATAACTATCGGGAGCAGAACACATAGAAAATAAATAACCACCACCAGCTACAAAATCGCGAATTTTCTTCGAAACAGCTAACTTTAATTGAGATACTTTATTAAACCCATATTTACGTGCAGTTTCCTCTGAAATTTTAACTTCATTCTGATACCAATCTGCATTGCGATAATTTGCCCAAAATTTACCATATTGTCCGGTAAAATCTTCATGGTGAAGGTGTAACCAGTCGTATAAAGGTAATGAACCTGTCATAATTTCATCATCATATAACACATCATAAGGAATTTCCGAATATTTTAAAACCAATGTAACCGCATCATCCCAAGGTTGTTTATTCTTTGGTGAATAAACAGCAATTTTAGGAGCTTTATGTAATTTAACTTCATCCATATTTGCCTCAGGATCTGCTATTAGTTGCAATATAGCAGTGCTTTGAACATCAGCAATTATCTGATAGGAAATACCACGTATCTTCAACTCTTTTTCAAATAACTCATTGAATTTAAACATAAAGCTTCCACCTCTATAATTAAGAAGCCAGCTACATTCAACGTCATGTTGCAAAACCCAATAAGTTAAACCATACGCTTTTAGATGATTTTTCTGGATATTATCCATTGGGATTAAAATATATGCCGCATTAACACAAAGACTTAATGAGAGCAGAATAGAAATAATAATACTTTTCTTTAACATAATTTTCAACTAAAAAGGTATCTGTTCATCATCCATCATATCATTCATTTTTGAAGGAATCGTAAAAGTTTGGGGTGAATTTTCAAAATCATTATTAGGAGTCAAATAATCTGGTGTATCAAAATCGTTATTATCGGCATCCGTAAATTTTGCATAATGATTTATAAATCTTAGTCTTACTTCATCTGTTGGTCCATTACGATGCTTTGCTATAATAATATCTGCCATTCCACGTGTATCACCTTTTTCGTCCTGATCAATTTTGTAATATTCTGGACGATAAATAAACATAACAATATCAGCATCTTGCTCAATTGCTCCAGATTCACGTAAATCGGAAAGTATTGGTTTTTTACTTCCACCACGGGTTTCAACTGCACGGCTTAATTGCGATAATGCTAAAATTGGTATTCTCAATTCTTTTGCTAATGCTTTTAACTGTCGTGATATAGTACTTATTTCCTGTTCGCGATTGCCTTTACTTTCAGATGAGCCTTGCATCAATTGCAGGTAATCAATAAATATCATTTGAATATCGTGTTTTTGTTTTAATCGACGACATTTTGCACGCAATTCGAATATTGTAAGTGCAGGTGTATCATCAATATAAAGTGGAGCATCAATTAATGAGCTAACTTTTGAAGTTAGTTGTGTCCATTCATAATCTGCAAGATTCCCCTTTTTTAATTTATCTGCCGAAAGCTGTGATTCACTGGATATCAAACGCATTACCAATTCAACTGCAGACATTTCCAATGAAAAGAAAGCAATAGCCTTTTTAAAATCGACTGCAATATTTCTAGCCATTGTGAGGGCAAAAGCTGTTTTTCCCATTGATGGACGTGCTGCCAATATAATTAAATTTGCTTTTTGCCAACCTGATGTTAAACGATCTAAATTGGTAAATCCTGAAGGAACGCCACTTAATCCATTTTCGTGATCTTTAATTGCTTCAATCTCAGAAATTGCAGCTTTAATAATCGATTGCATATCTGAATAATCACTTCTAAAATTCTTTTCACCTATAGAAAGCAAACTACTCTCTGTTCTGTCAAGCAATTCGAGAACATCGGTTGTATCTTCATATGCATCATGCTCAATCTCCGATGCAATCTTTATCAGTTCTCTTTGTATATACTTTTGTGAAATAATTCGTGAATGAAATTCAATATTGGCAGCTGAAGCTACTCTATTGGTTAGTTGAGAAATATAGTAAGCTCCTCCAACAAATTCGAGTTCTCCCTGAGATTTTAGTTCATTAGTAACTGTTAAAATATCAACAGGATGTGATTTTGCAAATAACTTACAAATTGAAGAATATATTTTTTGATGCTGATCTTTATAAAAGAACTCAGGTTTTAAAATATCAATCACTGAATTGAGTGCATCTTGTTCTAACATTAATGCACCAAGTACGGCCTCTTCCAGATCAATTGCTTGTGGTTGCAGTCGCCCCTGACCTGATATTGAATTAATTGCAGACAAACTTTGTGCTGTTCTCCGCCTTTTGTTATCCTTTGATAAAGTGCTTTCTTCCATTAGTCAAAAGTACGAATTTTTTTATTTGCAAAAATAATATGTTTCAGAAAAAATTATTAACAATACTTAAATTAATTAATAGTTGGCATTTATTGGTAGTAAATAAAAAATAAATAAGCCACATCTATCTATTATTCAATAATTTTAATCTTAATTAAAGTTAGAGATTAATTTTAATTTTTGATACCATTAACTCATTTAATAAATATTGCATTATTTGCATTTTTAATCTGATTTTTGGTAACCTTAATTTTTTTTTTACATATAATGTTTTACTATTTAAAAATTCAACTTATGATTTCACATTTTTTTGATTTCAATGGCAAAAAAATACACTATACTATTCAGGGAAAAGGTAATACATTGATATTACTTCATGGATTTATGGAATCTTTACAAATCTGGAATGATTTCTCAAATGAATTGAGTAAAGAATTCAACGTTCTATGTATTGATTTGCCTGGTCATGGGAAAAGTGATTGCATTGGAGAAATTCATACAATGGAACTAATGTCTGATATTATAAAACAAATTACGGATAGCCTTACTATTAAGGAATTTGTCTTAATTGGGCATTCAATGGGAGGATATGTAAGTTTGCAATTTGCTGAAAATTATCCTAATATGTTAAAAGGTTTAGGACTTTTTCATTCGCATGCTTTAGCTGATACCGATGATGCAAAAAACAATAGGGAAAGAGCTTGTGAAATTGTTAAACAGAATCGTAAAGTTTTTATCAGTCAGTTTATTCCTGAACTATTCGCACCAGAAAATGTAGAAAAGTTCGATAAAGAAATTAAAAATCTACAATCACAAACTATAAACATGACATCAGAATCAATTATAGCTTCGCAACAAGGAATGAAATTAAGAACTGATAAACTGAATGTATTGATTCACCTCAAAAAACCAATATTATTTATTCTTGGGAAAAAAGACAGTCGTGTAAATATTCAACAGGCAGTAGCTCAGGCAATGTTGCCGGATAATGCTGATATTTTGATTACTAATGTAGGACACATGGGTTATATTGAAGCTCGTAACGAAACTTTATTTGCCATTAAAAACTTTACCATGAAATGTTTTTCACTTTAAATTAAAGAGAATTTTTTTTTATTTTTCATAAAAGGTTTTATAAATTAGCAAAGAATTTTAATATTAAATACAATGATAAAATTAGGTATTATAGGTGGTTCAGGTTTAGAAAACCTGAATTTATTTTCAGATTATACTATAGTTGAGCATAATACAAAATTCGGATTACCAAGTTCTCCAATAATTTCAGGGAAAATTGATGGATTGGAAATATCTATAATTTCAAGACATGGTAAACAACATACAATTCCACCTACCCAAGTAAATAACAGAGCCAATATAATGGCCTTAAAAGAGTTGGGTTGTACTCATCTTATTGCAACCACAGCCTGTGGAAGTTTGAAAGATGAGTTTAAACCTGGCGATTTGGTTGTACCTGACCAGTTTATTGATTTTACCAGACATAGACCCATTACTTTTTTCGAAAGTTTTGAACCCGAAAAAATGATGCACACTCCAATGGCAGATCCATTTGATAACAATCTTAGAAATATTGTTTTTAAAATTGGGACTAATCTTAATTTTAGGATCCATAATAAAGGAACTATTGTAACTATAGAAGGACCAAGGTTTTCGAGCAGAGCAGAATCAAATATGTTCAGAATGTGGGGAGCTGATTTAATTAATATGAGTACTGCTCCTGAAGTTATTCTGGCTAATGAAGCTCAAATACCTTATGTTGCAATTGCATTAAGTACTGATTATGATTGTTGGAAAAAGGATATTGAACCCGTTTCATGGGAAAGTGTTTTGGAAGTTTTTAATAAAAATGTGAATAACGTAACTTTATTGCTACTGGAAATCATTAAAAGTATGAAAAACATCTAGCATATTATCAATAGATTAAGAATATATTAATTTGAAAAATTATAAATTCATTTGATAATTACTTCTTTTTTTATCTGTTGATTATTTTCTAGTTAGAATAGTGTTTTTTTGCTAAAAATGTTGTAGGTTTGTACATTATGATTATAATAACCTGATGAGAAAAGTTTTTTTCATACTTATTACGCTTACATATACTTACATAGCCAATGCTCAGGTATTGGATTCTAATTCCTTTGCTATTCCGATATATTCTGATACTTCATCAAAACTTACTAATGCAAAAGGCTGGTTATTACAAAATGATGGGAAATGGGTAAATGAAAATAATAAAATCCCCAATGATAAAACTGTTGTTCATTCTAAATCTGATGAGTACAATAATGGTAAAGAAAATTTTTCATCCATAACATTAAGTACTTTCATTTTTAAAAAGACTAGTTATGTACTTATGGTTGTTAAGTTTACTGAAGGTTTTTATGAATTCCCAAATTTAAAATCAAACTGGAAAACCAATAAAGCTGCGAATTTCTATGTTTTTGAACGAGAAAAACTCAGATATTTAATTCCTCATGAATCTATGTTTGGAAAACCTTTTTCTGTTAATCTAGATGTATATTGTGCCGGATATATTAATCTTGATAACGATAAACTTGGAATTAACAACATTGTTACTGAAACTATTATCAAAACAAATCAAAAATTATTGAAAAATTTCACGAATCTGATTTTTTCAATATATCCAATAAAAAAAGAGGATAAGGAAAAGGTTTTGTTCAAACTTACTAAAACCTATACAAAAAAAACATTATATGAATATTATTTGCAACCTTCTGTTCAAGAACAGATTTTTAGCAAATTTTATTATGAAACCGACTATGATGATTTTGAAAAATTCATTACAGATTGCCTGAAAGCTTCCGAAACTTTTAAAAAGCAAGTAATCAATTTTTCGAAAGACAACTATGATGATGTTAAAGAATTAAAATCGAATTACGAAACTATTCAGAAGCAATTCAATTCATTTAATACATCTTATGAATCTTTAAATATAGATACTTCCAATTTTTATGCTGCTCCCAAAATATCAAGTTTTGCTGATACCGTGGCTGCAACTTCTTTTATAAAACAAGAAAAAAAGGGTAAAAAAGGAAGTGAAAAAACAAAACCCAATATTTCAACACCCAAAACTGATACTTTACAAAAAATAAAAACTGATATAATTAATAAAATTGCAGATACTTCCAAGCTTTCAAAGCCATCAGAAGACATAAAGGATTCTATTGTTAAACATTCTTTTACAGACACAATTGTCACTAATTCCAATTCTTTCAATACTGCAAATCCTAATATTAATAGTGAGAATAAAGCAATAAACGATTTACAAAAAGTTGTTTTAAGGGTTCAGATTGCAGGAGCCAACGATAACAATTCGGAAGAATTATATCGTCAGAAATTTGGTATTTCAGAAACAATATATGTAATTCCTAATGGCAACATGTTTAAATATGCTGTAGGTGAATTTTACAGTTTTCAAGAGGCCATTGATTATAAGAATGTAATGGTAAGAGAGTTTGGTGTTTCGGGTGCTTTTATCATTGCACTTGAAAACGGGAAATTAATAAGTATTGCTGAAGCCCGAAAAAAAATTAAACAATAAAAAAAGGATTTATTCACTTTTTTTAATCAGCAAACAAATCCTTTTCCAAGTTATTATAAAAATTTAATTTCCTTTTAGTTTTCTAACAACAATTTCCGAAATTTTATCAATGGATATTCTTTCCTGTAGCATGGTATCGCGATCGCGAATGGTAACAGTATTGTCTTCTATTGTTTGATTATCAATAGTTATACAATAAGGTGTTCCGACAGCATCCTGACGACGGTAACGACGACCAATGGAATCTTTTTCTTCATAGGTACACATAAAATCTGATTTTAATGAATCCATGATTTCACGTGCTTTTTCGGGGAGATTATCCTTTGCAACCAATGGTAAAACAGCAACTTTATATGGAGCCAACACCGGAGGCAAATTCAAAACAACACGTTCGCTTCCATCCTCTAATTTTTCTTCTTTAAAAGCATAGCTCAATACGGCAAGAAAAGTTCTGTCAAGACCAATTGATGTTTCAATTACATAAGGTACATAGCTTTCGTTGAGTTCTGGATCGAAATATTGTAATTTTTTGCCTGAATATTCCTGATGTGCCTTTAAATCAAAATCAGTACGTGAATGTATGCCTTCCAATTCCTTGAAACCAAACGGAAACTCAAACTCAATATCTGTAGCTGCATTTGCATAATGTGCCAGTTTTTCGTGATCGTGAAAATGATATTTCTTTTCTGGTATTCCCAACGAAAGATGCCATTTTATACGTTCTTGTTTCCAGTATTCAAACCATTTTAAGTCTTCGCCCGGACGAACAAAAAACTGCATTTCCATTTGTTCAAATTCACGCATACGGAAAATAAATTGTCGTGCAACTATTTCGTTTCTAAATGCTTTTCCTATCTGAGCAATACCAAATGGAATTTTCATTCTGCCAGATTTCTGTACATTAAGGAAGTTTACAAAAATACCCTGAGCAGTTTCGGGACGAAGGTAAACCTGTCCGGAATCTTCACTAACAGAACCCATTTGAGTTGAAAACATCAAATTGAACTGGCGAACATCTGTCCAGTTGCGGCTGCCTGATATTGGGCAAACGATTCCAAGTTCTTCAATTAAAGCCTTTACATCAGCTAAATCATTCTTCTCCAACGATGCATAAAAACGCTTATTGATAGTTTCTATCTTTTGCTGATATTCCATTACACGTGGATTGGTACTCAGATATTGCTGCTCGTCGAAAGTTTCGCCAAAACGTTTGGCTGCTTTTTCAACTTCCTTATTGATTTTATCCTGAATTTTGGCAACAAAATCTTCAACTAAAACATCGGCACGATAGCGTTTTTTTGAATCTTTATTATCAATCAACGGGTCGTTGAAAGCATCAACATGCCCTGAAGCTTTCCAGATGGTTGGATGCATAAATATTGCAGTATCAATACCTACTATATTTTCGTGGTATTGCACCATCGATTTCCACCAGTATGATTTAATATTGTTCTTGAGTTCTACTCCGTTTTGTCCGTAATCATAAACGGCTGCCATTCCGTCATATATTTCGCTCGACGGAAAAATAAACCCATACTCCTTAGCATGGGAAATTATCTTTTTGAAAATATCATCGTTATTTGCCATGCTGCAAAAATACAAAAATTTTGGGAATTGGTGATTTTAGCAATTTTAAAAAAGTTTCAGAAAAATTCTTTTATAAATAACAAATGAGAATTTTCGATTAAAACACAGAAATATCAGTAATACCGTAATAAAACAGCAAGTAGTTATATTTATCATCGTTTCTATACAAAATTAAATCATTTCTAGTTGACGGGAAATCGTTTCTAACAAACGAGAGATACTTTCTATTAAACGGGAAATCATTTCTATGAGATGGGAGAACGTTTCTACCAAACGGGAGATCATTTCTATTAGACGGGAGGTCGTTTCTACCAGATGGGAGATTATTTCTAGTAGACGGGAGATCGTTTCTAGCAAGCGGGAGGTCATTTCTAGTAGGCGGGAGATTGTTTCTGCTAGGCGGGAGGTTATTTCTATCAGACGGGAGATCGTTTTTACCAGGCGGGAGGTTGCTTCTTGTATAGTGTAAATTATTTTGTGTAAACAAAAAAACGCCGGTAATACACCAACGTTTTTATTACAGATACATATCGTTCCGCAGCTTCCTGTCAGGCGGGGAGTGAATAGTTCCTTTCTTTTCAGACCGCTAAATTAGTTAATTACTTGTATTTATTATCATTTTGTTGTTAAACACCGCTTGCAGCATGGTGCTGCTATGCTGCGTTTTTTATTTTTCAATCGAAATTATTTTATTTAAGAATAAGAATGGGACTATAAAAGTCAATCTTTCTTCCTTTATATTAAAATTAATCTTTTTATATTCAAATAAGAGTGTAGAATAAGTAGTTGGACAAATGTCACCACATCTCAGATTGCCTTTATAATATCTCTGATAGAACTCGTTTTTTCTTGAAAGTACCTTAAGTAATTTCATAAATTTTCCTTCAGAATTAAATACAAAGTAATTTAGTATATGAACATTCTTGAAGTCGTTTATTTGTTTATCGTAAACTCTTACAGAATCTGGAGTGAAATAAATTTCTGAAAGAGCTTTTCTTTCCAGTGAATTAAAGAAAGGAATTAAAACCTCGTCTGAAGGTATAAAGAAACTTACATCACCTGAGTCAAGGGAAACAAGTCCATTCTTATTTAAGAACTCCAAATATGCTTCATTAATTGGCAATTTGTTGTCAGTCTGTTTAAGAATAAAGGAATCATAAAAGTCAATAATTTTGTTTACAGTTACTTGTTGGTTTTCATTAAAGACTTTCTCAATAATAGTCTTTTGCGTAGAACAAGCACTAAAAATGGCAATCACTAAAATACATAGAATTATGTTTATCCTCATCTGTGTTTCTTTAAAATGCACCATAACTTGTTTATTAATAATACAATTACATACTATATGCATTAAAAAATTGCAATTTATAAGATTTAAAAATCCAAAACCTTACTTATGCTATTTTCTGGAAATAACTTTTAAAGCCGCATTAACAATGGCTTCGGTATTCAAACCATATTTTTCCATCAGTTGTTCGGGAGTTCCGCTTTCTCCAAAAGAATCATTTACAGCTACCATTTCCATCGGAGTAGGTAATTGCAAAGCAAGCAATTGAGCAATACTATCGCCCAATCCTCCATTCATCTGATGTTCTTCGGCAGTAACCACACAATGGGTTTTCTTTACAGAATTTATTACTGCTTCTCTATCAAGAGGTTTTATTGTATGAATATTAATAATTTCAGCTTCGATTCCTTTTTCTGCCAATATTTCACCAGCTTCGATGGCATGCCACACAAGATGTCCGGTTGCAAAAATTGTAACATCACTGCCTTCATTCAACAGTAATGCTTTTCCTATTTCAAAAACCTGATTGGCAGCTGTAAAATTAGGAACTTTCGGACGACCAAAACGAAGATAGACAGGTCCTTCGTATTCAGCAATAGCTATTGTAGCCGCTTTGGTCTGATTAAAATCGCAAGGGTTGATAACCGTCATACCTGGCAACATTTTCATTAATCCAATATCTTCAAGTATCTGATGTGTTGCTCCATCTTCACCTAACGTTAAACCAGCATGCGAAGCACATATTTTTACATTTTTCCCCGAATAGGCAACAGATTGGCGTATTTGGTCATAAACCCTGCCAGTTGCAAAATTTGCAAAAGTACCGGCAAAAGGAATTTTTCCACCAATGGTTAAGCCTGCAGCCATACCAATCATATTGGCTTCTGCAATTCCTGCCTGATAAAATCTATCGGGAAATTCTTTTACAAAAGCATCCATTTTCAATGAACCAATTAAGTCGGCACATAATGCAACTACATTTGAATTGCGACGCCCTGCTTCCAGTAGTCCTTCACCAAATCCCGAACGTGTATCGTTCGAACCGCTGTTAGTGTATTTCTTTCTCATTCTTTAATTCCTGTATAAATTTACTGTTGTTGTTGTTCCTGATTCTATTTTAAATTCTTTATCGATACTACTTATTGATTTTGTTGACATTCTGCCACGAAAAACTACTATATATCTTCCAGGTTGCAATATTAGCGATTCCATGGTTTCTTTTTCGGAAAGATTATAAATCCATTTCATTTTATTATCCTCAACCACATATAAACTTCCATAACCTTCCACCAACTTGTTTACCACAGCTATACCCGGCTGAGGAATTTCGACGGTAGTGGTTGTACTCTGCTTAACATCCACATCATTAATATACAGACGAGGCAAACAAAGAACTTCCAGATCATAATTCCCTGTTATATACTTTTCGGTTTGGTTAAAAAACTGTACGTTCAAGGTTTGAGATTTTCCTTTTTCACGAACAATACATTGTAAATTCTTTACGTTCGCATTGTTACCCATCGATTTTAACTTGATATACCCCTGAGGTGCATCCAATGCAATCACAGAATGCTTACCGGGAATTAAAACGATGCTGTCCTTTTTAACCGGAGGAATAGTATGAACCACTAAATCGTATTTTACTAATGGGTCAATCACCAACGTATCAGGAGTTCCTCTATTGTTCATGGTATGAATGAAATTGTATTTTATCATACCCGAAAAATTGTCATAAAAAGTCATAGCAACATTGGTTTCGGTTGGTTTACCCAATTCGTCGAGCAAATTTACCTGAGCCGAAGTAGAGTTTAAAGCCTGAGAAATAACCACATTCAAGGCTTTATTAAATTCTAATTCACTTGAAGCATCAAAGTAAGTTCCAACACAATCAAATGCATCCTTAAAATTTTTACCAATTCCGATAATAAATGGTTTTAAAATAATCCCTTTCTTTTGCAACATTTGCGAAACAGCACAAGGATCCCCACCACATTCCTCCAATCCATCAGTTATCAGAATCACAATGTTACGACAATTATCCTTACAAATAGGAAAATCATCCGCTGCCTTTTCCAATGAAAAAGCAATTGGAGTTGTACCTCTTGGTATTAATCCTTTGAGTTTATTTTCAATTTTCTTTGAATTATTTTTTCCAAAAGGAACTTCTAATTTTGTATCATCACAATCCTGAGGAGGAAAATTCTTTTGATGTCCATAAACTCTGAAAGCCAATTCCAGATTTTTAACATCTTTAAGACTATCAAGCATGTTTGAAAGCAAATTTTGAGCTATATTTATCTTAGTATCGCTTTGCCACCTTGCATACATACTTTGCGAACAATCGAAAATAAATAAAATTCGGGTCAAAGGTGGAGGTGGGTCTTCAGCATCTTTCTTTGCTTGTGCAAAAGATGAAACAGATTGCAAAAGCAAAATAATGATTGATAAATATTTAAAAAGTGTTTTCAAATTATTTGTTTTATTAATAATCGCCTAAAGTTTCCGGTAACTGAGCCAAAGCTTTGGAAAGCTGTTCATCATTTGGTGCCGAACCATGCCATTTGTGAGTTCCCATCATAAAATCAACTCCATTACCCATTTCGGTTTTCATTAGAATAACGACTGGTTTTTGTTTTCCAGTATGTAGTTTAGCTATTTTCAATGTGCTAACTATTTCATCCATATCATTTCCATTGGCTTCCAATACATCCCAACCAAAAGCTTCCCATTTTGCCTTTAGATTTCCTAATGATAATACCTCATCAACCGGACCATCTATTTGTTTTCCATTATAATCTACAGTTGCTATGAGGTTGTCAACTTTATTTGCTGCAGCATACATCATAGCTTCCCAAATCTGACCTTCCTGTAATTCACCATCGCCATGAAGGGTATAAACGAGATGTTTATCTTTATTCAGTTTTTTTGACAAAGCTGCTCCAATAGCAACAGAAAGTCCTTGACCGAGAGAACCCGAAGCGATTCTGATTCCTGGCAAACCTTCATGTGTAGTTGGATGACCTTGCAAACGGGTATTTAATTTCCTGAAAGTTGACAATTCTGCAACAGGAAAATAGCCGGTACGAGCTAAAACACTATAAATCAAAGCTGATAAATGACCATTGGAAAGGAAGAAAATATCTTCGTTAAAGCCATTCATTTTAAAATCTGTTGGATTGTGATCCATTATCTCGAAATAAAGAGCTGTAAGGAAGTCGGCACAGCCAAGTGAACCACCGGGATGTCCTGAATTTACAGCATGTATCATTCTGAGAATGTCTCTTCTAACCTGAGTTGAAGTTTTTTGAAGTTCTGCTATTGTAGGCATAAATTTGCACTTAAGTTTAAGATGCAAAAATAAGTCTTTTTTATCATTTTTCTTATAAGCAACAATGATAAATAATTGTGAAAAAACAATCAAATACATTAAATATTAAAAGATGTATTTTGTTCTTTCTTAAAAAAGATGTAGGTTTGTAGCAAATTTCAAATAATGTTTACTAAGATATTTAAGTCTGATTATATTTTTCAGTTTATTTTTATATTATTGATTGGCATTGTATTATTTATTGCTACATTGTTTTCAAAATCGACAATAAATACTTATAATAGTTCACCGATGTTATTTTTACTGAATAATATTATTGGAAATAATACATTTTTAATCGTTACGATAAATTATATTTTATTGTTTGTTGAAGCTATTTTACTCAAAAGAGCACTTTCATCCAATGAGCTTATACCTAAAAACAGTTTGCTACCTGCTTTTATATACATTATTACAATAAACAGTATTTTAGATTTTCATATTGTGCATCCTATTCTTTTTGCAAATTTATTTTTAATTCTGGTTCTGCAAATTGTACTTCAAATATACAATAAACCCGAAAGCTATATTGATGTTTTTAATTTAGGTGTTTTAATATCAATAGGTTCATTATTTTATTTTCCATCGGTTATTTTTTTTCACCATCATTCTTTCATCTTTTTTAGTTTATAGTTTGCTAAAATGGAGAGAATGGATTATTAGTATTATAGGCTTTTCTACAACCTATATTATCTTTTTCAGCATTGCTTTTTTAACTGACAATTTAAATAATGAAATACAAAAATTAAAAATATTTTTTCAATCCATTAATATTCAACCCATAAAACTTGAATTTAAACTCAGTTTATTTTTTATAATTATTGGTATATTATTTATAATTACAGCATTTATAATTATTGGCAAATTACAGGAAAGATCTATTTATTTCAGAAAAAAAATAGTTGTATTGCTTATATTTTTTATTTTAGGAATTATAACATTTTTATTTCCTTCAGATTTGATTATAAATCATATAGCTTTTACTTTAATCCCTTTTTGTTTTTTTGTATCTGCCTATATTCTTCAATTAAAAAATAAATATATATCTGAGATATTCTATTTAATAATAATAGGTATATCTATTTATGCCATAATTTGATTATGATGAATTCAAAAAAAATCCTTTATTGTTTAGAACAGTTATCCGATGAAAAATCAAAAATAGGGATGCAAAAATTTGGGATAAATACAGAAAAAGCATTTGGGATTTCAATAAAAAAGCTTAGAGAATTAGCAAAAGAATATGGCGAAAATCATCCTATTGCATTAGATTTATGGAAATCTGGTTTTCATGAAGCACGTATTTTAGCAAGTATGATGGCAAATGCTCAACTGATGAATTCTGAAGAAATGAATGTTTGGGTAGAATGCTTTAATTCCTGGGATTTATGTGATCAGGTTTGTGGAAACCTATTTGAAGATAGTCCGTTAGCTTACAAAAAAGCAACGGAATGGGTAAATTCTGAAAAGGAATTTATTAAAAGAGCAGGATTTGTAATGATGGCACGATTAGCAGTAAGTGATAAGAAAAAAGAAGATAGTTATTTTTTACCTTTTTTTGAGTTAATTATAAGAGATGCAACTGATGAAAGAAATTTTGTAAAAAAAGCTGTAAATTGGGCATTAAGACAAATTGGGAAAAGGAGTTTTTTCCTAAGAGAGCAATCCATTTTATGTATAAACGAGTTGCTGAAAACAGAAAATAAAACAGCCCAATGGATTGCAAAAGATGCACTTAAAGAGCTTTCCAATGAAAATATTATAAAAAGAATAAAACGTTAAATAAAACATAATCAAATAAATAATATATGGATACCATGCAAACCTTACTTGAGCATCGCTCAATAAGAAAGTTCAAAAAAACAGAAATTGATGAGAATATTTTAAATCAGATATTAAATGCTGGATGCAGAGCCTCTACAACAGGTAATATGCAAGTTTACAGCATCATAATCACAAAAGATGAAAAAAGAAAAGAAGAACTCTGTAAATTTCATTTTGGACAAACAATGGTAAAAGAAGCACCAGTTGTATTGACTTTTTGTGCTGATTTTAATCGTTTCAATAAATGGTGTAAACTTAGAAAAGCAGAACCTGGTTACGATAATTTTCTATCATTTATGACAGCCAGCATTGATGCTTTACTTGCAGCTCAAAATGTTGCAATAGCTGCTGAATCTTATGGTCTTGGGATTTGTTATTTGGGAACAACTATTTATATGGCTGATAAAATTATTGAATTTTTGGAATGCCCCGAAGGTGTTGTACCCATTACAACCATTGTATTAGGATATCCTGATGAAAATCCGGATTTGACAGATAGGTTACCTTTAAATGGAATAATTCATTATGAAAAATATAAAGATTATGATAATGAATCTGTTGAATCAATTTATAAAGAAAAGGAATCACTTCCTTTAACAAAAAAACTAATTCATGAAAATCAATTGGAAAACCTTGCACAAATTTTTGTTCAGAAAAGATATACTAAAAAAGATAATATTAATTTTTCAAATTCATTTCTGCAAGTCATTGAAAAAATGAAGTTTATGAACAACAAATAAATTATTTAAATAAAAAAATTATTATATCATGAC